>NZ_KV789351.1:0-41850 GCF_001807555.1 Brevibacterium sp. HMSC08F02
CCGAACCCATACACACATTTTGAGCATTAACCCGGACTTCACACGGTTGTCCGTACTCAACTTTGGCTGCAAAACTCAAGTGGGTGTACGAAACGGCTGGGTGGCTGAATCGCAAACCACTGCTGGGTTCACTCCTACAAGGATCTTGCACCCAACTGATGCCCACCGAACATCAGTGCCGAGTTAGAAGTTGCTATTCGCAATACTCGGCAGATAAGAATCCCTGCAAGCACCCAAACAGAAAATCATAATGGTTTGCAGCGGTGAGCGTTCATTCCTCCCACCCTCTACTATAGTGAGTACGCTGAATTCACAGCCAACGTCCTTTCCCGGACCCACTTAAAGTGCACGACACTCAGTCAACCAAACCTTTGGCAGTCCCTGGCGTTGGACTATCACCGCGCTTGATGGCGACGGGCATTGTTGACGTGCCGCAGCTTGTGGGTCTCATTTGACAGTTCCCACCAGTGTTTTGGCTGACGCCGAACGAGCTGTCGTCAAGCACAAGAATCTCTCCTCAGACGGACCGTCTCTTCAAGAAGTTCCGCAAAGCCCGGAAAGGCACACTTCCGGCTGACTCGCATCAGATGCTTTTCCACTACGTCCGGTGGGATGTGTTCACGTTGTAGTTCCGGCCTCCAGACAGGAATCAAATCGTGGGGGCAACTTGGAGAGGCACTGTTCTGTTCGATGCGCCGATGGCTCACCGGCTGTTACGCCGTGCCTCGAGAATCCTTCGACAACGGGGCGGGAAACCGACCCTCGAACGTGAGACGACAACCTGGCAAATCATCGAAGCCTGGGAGAACTGACCTTCCCTTCGGGACCGGGACTGGTGGTGGGCGCGCTGCGCTGACCGGTTGCAGAACGTGACCACCCCCAGACAGCTGCCACGCTCACCAACCGTCGTGAGACGGCGGTCGATAGCTTGGATGCAGCTGTATTGCTGCTCAGGCCCCTCGCGAACCAGCAGCACAGCCAATGCAAGCAACTGGCGGCAAGAAGATGCTCGATTACGGCGTTACTCAGCCGTGGGCTCCCACATTGCATGAGTTGATGCCGCTTCTGACGGCCTCCATACGAAGACCGTCAGTCAGCACACCTCGCCCCCCTTCGTGGTCACCCACTCTGCTCCGCGCATCGTGTGACGGCCAACTTCAAAAGCAGGGCGCATATGGCCACGTCAGTCGAGCCCGCGCCGCACCAACCGTCGAGGCGGCCTCGTCAGCAGCAGCGCTGCCAGCATTCCCGCGACGACGACCCCCGCCCCCAGCATGGCTTGGTAGCCCCACAGTGGGACGGTGTCCAGCCACGCCCCGCTGGAAGCGATCCGCCTCTTCCAAGCGACGTGGTAGGCGCTGACCGCGAGCCCGGTGCCAAGCCCTAACGGCACCCCGAACAGCAAGATCACCGCAGCTTTCGCGATCCCGATCCGCACGAGCACGCCTCGTGACGCACCCACCGCATAGGCCGTGATCGCGTCGCGGCGCCCCTGCGTGGCGGACAGCAGCACCGCGATGGCCGCCGCTGCAACGGAGAGGACCCCCAGCAGCACCGGCGGCCCCCACGTGGCCGCACGCTCCTCTGGCCCCCTGTTGCCCTCAAGCGGGTCTGTCGAGTCCGGGAGGCTCACCCACACCAGCCCGCCGACTCTTTCGTCACGCAAGCGCTCGAGCGTAGCTTCATCCAGCGGTTTCGAGGTGTCTGCCAGCACGCCCGCCAGCACGATGTGGTCGAGACCAAGGCCACGCGCCGTCGAAGGTGACATCACGAGGCCGGTACCGATGCCCCGCACAAACTTCGCCGGGAGCTTCACCTCGTCGTGCGGATCAATTTCGAGCGTGTCGAGCTTCTCACGAGGGATGCGCGCAAGACGGACACGACCGTCGTCATCGATCAACGAGGCATCGCTCACCAACACACCCCCACTATCCAGCACCTGCGCGGCGGCGTCGGCCCCTGGCAGACGCATCGCCTGCAGCGCAGGGCCATCCATCAACACCGGCGGCTCCGAGGGAGATTCGGGGCTTCCGAACCGGGTGGTCCCCCCATTGAAGGCAGCACCAGAGACCTCGCTCACGCAACGAAGCGGAGCTCCCGGAGTTCGTGCCGAGGCGGCGTGAACCAATGTGTTTTCGGGGCATTCGCGGCCCTTCGGCTGGAGAGGGAGAAGCAATGTCGGCGAGTCTTGGGCCAACGCTTCGACGGGATGCGAACCGTCGACCTCAGGCAGGCTGCGGGACAGCTCTTCCAGCGCAGCGTCGGCGATGGCCCGATCGAGCACCGGGTCGATGGACACCGTCGGAGAGACGAGGAATGTCCCCCGCCAGTCGACGGACTCGCCCGTCGTCCGAAGATCGGCATGCTGCGACGCGCCCATGACCAACAGA
Organism: Brevibacterium sp. HMSC08F02; assembly: GCF_001807555.1. Taxonomy (NCBI): domain Bacteria; kingdom Bacillati; phylum Actinomycetota; class Actinomycetes; order Micrococcales; family Brevibacteriaceae; genus Brevibacterium; species Brevibacterium sp. HMSC08F02. The sequence continues at coordinate 2,391 of NZ_KV789351.1, forward strand.
TACGACGCTGCCAGCAGCGAGAACATCACGCCGAGGACCGCCGGCACCGTCCGCGACGGATGATCGGCCGCATCTCGAAGCGCCAGCTTCCACACCGGCCGACGGCCATCCCCGAGCCTCCCGAGGAGTGGAAGCAGCCCTCGCACCGTGACCGCGAGGCCGGCCAGCGCGGCCACGATGGCAAGTGACGCCCCAATGACGAACACCGTCGCGCCTGGAGGCAGCGAGCCCGGCGCAAGTTCCGCCTTAGCTTCCTGGCCCGCCACATGTTCGGGCACTCGCGCCAACAGCGTCGCCGCGCCAACCAGCACCGAAATACCGAGCAGTGCGGGGCCGATGATGAGCGAGCGTCCCCGACGACGACGTTCCGCGCGCACGCTGGGCCTGTCGCGCAGCGCATCGACTACCGAGAGACGAGCGACGGAGAGCGCTGGCCCCCACGCGGCGATCAGGCCGAGCAACACGGCGATGCATGCACCGGCAACGAGCACCCACCAGGGGAAGTTGGCGAGCGCCACGTCCGCACCAAATCGCAGCTGCTCGGAGTCCTCGGCTGGCACCATCGCCCCGAGCAGTGCGCCGAATCCCGCAGCTGACGCGACTGCCAGCACGCATCCCAGCACCGCCCCGAATACTCCGATGACAAGCCCTTGGGACAGCACGATGCGCCGCAGGTGGCGTGGCGTGGCGCCGACCGCCCCGGCAAGTCCGAGCGTGCGCCGCGACTGCTCCGCGGAAATCGCAATCGCAGGAGTGACGAGGAAGAACACGAGCAGCCCACCCACCACAAGTGCTACCGCGACGCCGATAGCTCGCTCCAGCATCAGCGCTGGATCGATGTCCACCGGGTAGAGCTCGTCGGCGGCCGGGTAGTGCTGGAGCACGTGCCTGGAAATCGCGAAGGCCTGGAGCTTGTTCAGCGCTTTGGCATCCGTCCACGTCACGGGCTCCGAACCGTGCGCGAACCAGTGCCGTTGCAGCCCTTCCGGATGCTTCGCGGCCAGCGACGACAACCAGCCCGACGGCGCCCAGGCGCGGGTGCCGGACGTGTCAGAGATGCCAACCACACGGTAACCTCGGGCTGAATCGTTCATCGCGGCGGCGAGGTTGCCGTCGTAACTGCGCACGCCGACGTCCGGTGGCGCGAGGAAGCCCAGCGAATCGCCCACTTCGAGGTGGAGTCGGTCGGCCAGGGAGCGCGTGATGATGACTTCCGAGGGCGTCGTCGGAGTGGTGCCCTCAGCCACACGCGGCGCGCTGGCGGAAAAGGCCCACGGTTCGCCCTCCCACAGCTCCACCATCGCGAGCCGCTTGGGGGGCTTCCCATCGAGCGTCTTCACTTGACTGTCGAGGGTCTGTTCCTGCCCCGGCTGCAGCCCGAGCTCGGGCGATGCGACGAGCGACGGCGACGTCCAGTACTCGGAGAGCTCGATGGCCGGTGGGAGTGCCGCGCGAATCTGCTCCGGATCTGCGGCGCGCACTTCTTCATCGTCGATCCATGGCCCGGGGGCACCCTCGGGGATCTGCGGAAATGGTGGTCCACCCTGTGGCAAGGCTGCGGCCGTGATGGTGGCCTGGGCACCGTCGGGAATGCTCTCCAGCACGCGCTTCGTGACCGGGGCGCCCGGCGAGGAGATCGAGAAGAACGTGCCAAGCGCCGCGACCGGCAAGGCGATGAGCAAAGCGGCGAGAATCGTCCGGGTCAAGTGGCGTCGAGCGTCGCGGCTCGCCAACCGCAGCACAGCGTGCCAGGCGCTCATCGGGGTGCTCCGTCGCCGGAATGAAGCTCGTCAAGCAAATGGTTCGGGTCGGTCGGCCCAGCCTCTCCCGAGATGCGCCCATCGCGCAGGTACACCGTGCGATCGGCCCATGCCGCGAATCGGGGCTCGTGCGTCACCATGACCACCGCCGCTCCCTTGTCAGCACGCTGGCGAAGGAGTTCGAGCACCGCGACGCCGGTCTCGCTGTCGAGCGCACCCGTGGGTTCGTCGGCGAGCAGGAGCCGTCGAGGCCCGACGAGTGCCCGAGAGATGGCGACGCGCTGGGCCTGACCACCCGACATTTCCTCGGGACGACGATCAGCGAGCTGGGCAATCCCACATTGGGTAAGCACATCCATCGCCGCGCTTCGAGCTCGACGCCATGGCATGCCGTCGAGCTCGAGGGGAAAGGCGACGTTCTCGACGGCGCTCAGCCCAGGCAGGAGGTTAAAGTCTTGGAACACGTAGCCGACGTGGCGGCGTCGCATGGATGCGAGCTGCGGGCTGGTGAGCCCGGAGAGCGGGGATCCCTCGACGAGCACCTCGCCGCTCGTCGGGGAGTCGAGGCCTCCCGCGAGATTCAGCAGCGTCGATTTGCCCGAGCCTGAAGGTCCCATGATGGCAACGAACTCGCCCGCCTCGACGACGAGGCTCACGGCGTCAAGAGCGGTGACTCGACGCGCACCCTCGCCGTGGACGCGGGTCACGTCACGTAGCGCTAGCAGCGGGCCCGGCGACGTCATCGGCGGCCTTTCGCGTTGCTCACCAGCGAGGGCTCAGCCATGATGGCTGCGCCGGCGTCTGAGCGCCCCTCGGCACGACGGCGCAGGGCGCCTTCGATGTTGTCGAGCCAACGGAGTTCAGCTTCGGTGAGGAACAGGTGGTGGTCAAGCACGAGCTGGCCGACGAAATCGTCGGCGTGACGACGCAAGCGGGTGAGATCGTGCAGGGTCCGCTGCGTCGTACTGCGCTGGCGCTGCACAAGCGCGAGCACGTCGACGCCGGGCGTGACCGTAGCGAGGGCGAGCTTCACGACGAGCTCGTCCCGGCCGCGCTGCTCTGTGACTACAGGACGCTCCCACCAGACCTGGAGATCGTCGGCGCCCTTGCTCGTGAGCCGCCAAGGCTGGCCGCCTGACTCGCCGTCGGTCTCCATGTCGTCGCGGACCACGAGTCCGTCGCGTTCCAGGCGCTGGAGCGTCGACGACGCCTGCCCAATGTTGAGGGGCCAACTCTGGCCGGTGGACGCGTCGAAGCGTTTACAGAGTTGGTATGTCGACGACGGCTCCGACGACAGGAGCGCAAGTATCGCGTGCTTCACGGACATGCACTGTCCTCCGTTTCATGACTACAACAAATGGTTACTTGATAACTAGTTACAAGGTAACCCCTGGTGGTTGAGGCAGTCAACAAGCGCAGCCGCAGCTGGCGCGGTGGCTTGGTGGCTACGGATGCCGCGCGAGTACGGAACGGTCCTGCCGCTGGGCCCGACGGCGTCGAGCTCCCGCGAGAACCACTGGAGAAGCTGCCGATGACCGTGATCGTCACGCGCTCCTAAAGCCATTGCAGACCACATGGATCTACTACCAGCTGCCCGATGCTGCTGGATGCTTCGCGCAACAACAGGGCATTTCAGGCTCGCGCCAGTGATGCGTTGCGACGAAGCCCTGGCTCTTCGCGCCCAACGACCGTGGCAACAATGGTCAAGTCGACGAGAACAGTCATGTATCGGTGTTTAATACTAAAGATCGAGGCCTCGCGCCTCCCCACTTATATGGAGAAGGTAGTCAGTGCAGACGAAACTCATACGACGTGCTCTCGCCCGCGGCGCCGCGGGCGGACTGTTATTAGCCGGGATTAGTGGCTGCAGTAAGAGAGTTTCCCGAGGCGTCGTTGACGACGTTTCCGGTGGTACGTGCCCTCGATCCACGAGATGATTTCGAGGCGGAGTTCGTGGCGGGTAGTCCAGGGTTGGCGGTCGAGGACGTTCTTCTGCAGCAGGGCGAAGAATGACTCCATTGCTGCGTTGTCACCGCAGGCTCCGACCCGGCCCATCGAGCCGCGGAGCCCGTGACATTTGAGGGCTTTACAGAATTTCCTCGACCTGAATTGGAATCCTCGGTCCGAATGCACGATCACCCCGGCCGGCTGCCCCCGGCGAGCTACGGCCATCTCAAGAGCGTTGCCCGCGATCCGGGCCTTCATCCGCGAGTCGATCGAGTAACCCACGATCCGGTTGGAGAACGCCTCCTTGATCGCACACAGGTACACCTTTCCCTCTCGGGTGTGATGCTCGGTGATGCCGGTGAGCCACAACTGGTTAGGACCCTCAGCGGTGAACTGCCACTGCACCAGGTCATCATGGACCGGCGGACCTGCCTTCTTATAGCGCGATGCGCGTGTGACGATGACCGATTGGATACCGGCGACCCGGCACAGCCGCCACACACGACGCTCCGAGACCGTGTAACCCAGCTCTGTGATGTCATCGGCCAGCACCCGGCAGCCACCCTCGGGGTCGTCGGCATGGAGCTTGCGTAGCACGGCGATCAACTCACGTTCCTCGGCCTCACGGACCGAGACTGGCATCTTCAATGACGCCACGGCTGAGGCTATGCAGGTATTGGAAGACCAGAAGCGTGAGCTTGATGGTGCGATCCAGGCCGAGCATGTCAAAGCAGCCCTGTTCGAGGATGAGGCCAGCATCGGAACGTTCTACAAAAAGTATGCCGGGGCAACAATGGATACCCCCTGAGACCAGGGATCTGCTGCTGGAGTACTTCGTGGACAAGATCTTCGTCGGCCCAGGCGAGCTCACCATCGCATCATGGCTCTTCGACCACGGTGCAGAAGTCACCTTCGAGGAACTCTCTGACGCAAAAGAAATGGGGGAAGCGTTGACTATAGAGTTCAGCGCTTCCCCCCGAGGTGGAGATGGCGGGAATCGAACCCGCGTCCGTCGACGATGCACCGAGGCTTCTCCGGGTGCAGTTCGTGAAGAATGTTTCTTAGGTCCTGAGCTTGGCACGAACACCGTGCTCAACAGACGGAGTTGAGTAGAAGTCCCAACGATGTCCCCAACAAACACCGTCAGCAGTGGCTTTCAAAACTGATACCGGGAGCTAGGCCGAAAGCAGACCTAGGCCGGCAGAGTCGCAGCTCGCTAGTTGAAGGCCTTTATCAGGCGGCGAGGGCGAACTCGGTGCGGTCGTTAGATTTAGCACCTATTGTTTTGCAAGGATCGTTAACGAGATGACCCTGCATCCTCGACCCGCTTCACTCGACACACACGTCAACGTCGAAACCGATCATCCCCATATTCATTTGTCTAACACACAGCCGTAACGCTGCGGACTCAGAAGATTATTCCACCCCAGCGGCCAACAACACCAACCGGGGTGCACCACAACGATGCCGACGGTCCGACCCGGAACAACAGCAGCACCAGAACCGGCACTTCCACCAGCCTCACAGCACCACCACTGGCTAACTCAGAGATGCTCAGTTTGCAAACTGAAAAGCGCATACCCCACAGCTTTGTCCACAACGGTGGAAAAGCATCGCTCAACAAGCAAAACCCCCGTTGATTCACGGTTAAGGCAACCTTGCCGCAGTCTTATTCCACAAACCCACCCACAGTGCACCCTGCGGCGTGACAGAAATCCACACTCCGGCATTTGCGCAGGTCAGAGACCCAAAATCAGCAAAACCGCCACCTCAGACCGCGCTCCAAGAAAATTTTTCCAACAACTTATCCCCAAGTTGTCCACAGCTCCACCTGAAAACTGCCCACATCCCCGAAAATCCGGGCGAAAACCGCACAAAACCAGCCCTAATCGGCCCCAAACGCCACCCGAAAACAGAAGTCCCACTGCCCTCCCCAAAGGGAGCGACAGCGGGACCTATCAGACGTAAGTCGAGCTCCACCTCGTCAGAGGGAGAAAAGCACCGACCACCCGAAGGCGCTCAGAAATCAGCGCAGGCCTCGGATACCTCAGAGACCCTTGGTGCTCTGCGTGTCAGGCCCTCCGGCCGGACGGGTGCGCTTAAGTTCGTAGAAGGTTTCAACCGTGGCCAGGCGGCTCAGACCGTCCCACATGGCGAGGCCTTCTTCTTCCTCCGGAAGCGTGAGGATGACCGGGCCGAAGTAACCCTGCTTGGTGCCGTCTTCGCGTTCAAAGGCGATGATCGGCACACCGACATCGTCACCGACCAGGTCGAGAGCCGACTTCAGCTCAGCGTTGAGGTGCTCGTCCCAGCCGTCATCGTCAGCGGCCTTCAGGAGATCAGCAGACAAGCCAGAATCAGCAAGGATTTCGCTGATGAGCTCGTCAGTGAAGTCTGTGCCGTCAACGTGCCGAGCCGCACCGAACACCGTATACAGGCCGCCGGCGTCGGCGCCTTCTTTCTCAGCCGCCGCAATCACACGCAACACGCGGTGACCGGCGTTGTGACCCTTGGAGTGACCAGAGTTTTCGTTGGCGCCACCGGGCAGTTCGTCGTTCTTAATGGCCAGGCTGAACGGACGCCAGGTGACGTCGATGTCGCGTTTAGCACTGACCTGCACAAGCCAGCGGCTGGTAACCCAGCAGAAAGGGCAAGAGGGATCGTAATAAAAATCTACTCGCTGCATATCCCGAGTCTAACGACTCACGCTGCACCGCGCACCGGCCGAAACCCCTGCCGAGGAGCCGGCCCGGCTCCCAGTCATGTTCCGGCTGAGCGCCGACTACAGGAAGGCCGAGGTGCCGCTCACCTGTTCTGGCGCAGTGACATGGCGCGTTCGGCTTCGCGCTTGTCCTGCTTTTCGCGCAGCGCCTGCCGCTTGTCCCAGTCCTTCTTACCCTTGGCCAGGGCGAAGGAGATTTTGACGCGCGAACCAGAGAAGTACAGCTCCAGCGGCACCAGCGTGCGGCCGGACTCTTTCAGCTTCTGGTTGATCTTGATGATCTCGGCCTTGTGCAGAAGCATCTTCCGCTTGCGCCTGGCGGCGTGGTTCGTCCACGTTCCCTGCAGGTATTCGGGAATGTAGATGTTCTCGATCCACGCCTCACCGCGATCAATGTGGGCGTAGCCGTCAGTAATGGAGGCGCGGCCTTCACGCAGCGACTTCACTTCCGTGCCGGTGAGCACAAGGCCCGCTTCGAATTCCTCTTCCAGGTGGTAGTCAAAAGAGGCGCGGCGATTGCGCGCAACGACCTTTTTGCCGTCGTTTTTGGTGGTCTCGCCGTTCTTCTTAGACATGTTCTGGTGGGGTCTTTCGATTTGGGACGCGCTTGATCAGGGAAGCGCGTTTTCTTCTTCTGCCTTCTGCTGTTCTTCCTTGCGCCAGCGGATGCCCGCTTCAAGGAAGCCGTCGATGTCGCCATCGAAAACAGCTGAGGGGTTGTTGACTTCGTAGCCGGTGCGCAGGTCCTTGACCATCTGGTACGGGTGGGTGACGTAGGAGCGCATCTGGTCACCCCACGATGCCTTGATGTCACCGGCGAGGCTCTTCTTCTGTGCCTCTTCTTCTTCGTGCTTCAGCTGCAGCAGTCGCGACTGGAGCACGCGCATGGCCGCTGCACGGTTCTGGATCTGCGACTTTTCGTTCTGCATCGACACGACAACACCCGTGGGGATGTGCGTGATGCGCACAGCCGAGTCAGTCGTGTTGACCGACTGACCACCGGGACCAGACGAACGGTACACGTCGATGCGCAGGTCGTTTTCGTCAATGTCGACGTGGTCGGTCTGCTCGATGAGCGGAATGACTTCGACTGCTGCGAACGATGTCTGGCGGCGGCCCTGGTTGTCGAACGGGCTGATGCGCACCAGGCGGTGCGTGCCGGCTTCAACGGACAGGGTGCCGTAGGCGTAGGGGGCGTTGATCTGGATGGTTGCGGACTTCACGCCCGCACCTTCCGCGTACGAGGTGTCGAGCTCCTGCACGTTGTATTCGTTGTTTTCGGCCCAGCGTACGTACATGCGGGTGAGCGTCTGTGCGAAGTCGGTGGCGTCGTCACCACCGGCACCAGCGCGAACGGTGATCACTGCGGAGCGTTCGTCGTATTCACCGGACAGGAGCGTGGCGATTTCCATGTCCGACAGTTCGCGCGCAAGCTTGCTGACTTCGTCCTGCGCTTCCTGCAGGGCGTCATCGTCGTCTTCGTCTTCGGCCATGGAGACCAGCAGTTCGACGTCTTCAATGCGCTCGTCAAACTTTTCGAGCTTTTCGAGCCTGGACTGGCGGTGCGAAAGCTTCGAGGTGACCTGCTGGGCTTCGTCCGGGTTGTCCCACAGGTCAGGTGCTGCCGCCTGCTCGGTGAGCTCAGCGACTTCTGAGCGCAGCTGATCGATGTTGGACACCTCGCGGATCGAGGCGAAGGTCTGCTTGAGGTCGGCGATTTCGCTCGCAAAGTCAAAGGCCATAGTCCTGCCAGTCTACGGCACCGGGTTCAGAAGACGCTGACCGTTATCCCACAGCACGGCCCGCAGCCACTCCTCCCCCAGCTCCAGCCGCTCAAGCGCTTCAACCTGGTGGGCGTAGCTGTAGGGGATGTTGGGGAAGTCGGATGCGAACACAATCCGATCTCCGTAATCACCCAGACGGCGGCGATAGTCAGGGGACGTTGGCGCAAACCGCTCCGTGAAATCAGTCAGTGCCATACAGGTGTCCAGATGGAAGTTCGGGTGTTCATCGGCCAAGTCAAGGAACGCCTCGTAATCCGGCATGCCCAGGTGGGCCATGACCAAGGTGAGGTTCGGGAACCGCCGCAGCACATCCCGGATCGGTTCGATACCCGTGTGCGCTCCCCTCTGGGGAGCATGGCCTGCATGAATGACGATGGGGAGCTCCGCCTCGGCGATCATGCCCCACACGGGGTCGAGGTGGGGGTCGGTCGGGTCGTAGCCGCCCACCTGCACATGTGCTTTGAAAACCCGGGTGCCGGACTCGATGGCGGTGCGGACGTAGTCTTCCGCCTCGGGTTCCGGGTAGAAGGTGCTGCTGTGGGCACAGTCGGGAGTGCGGGCGGCGAAGTCGGCTGCCCACGAGTTAAGCCAGGCGGCCATGTCCGGCTTGTGCGGGTAGAGCAGTGAGGTGAACTGCTTGACCCCGAGAGTGCGGAGAGTGCCGATGCGCTCGGCTTCGTCAGTGCGGTAGGTGATCGGCCAGTCATAGCCGAGGACCTCTTCTGCCTGTTCGAAGTAGGCCCACACTTTGCGCAGCACATTGTGCGGCATGAAATGCGTGTGGATATCGGTCAGACCGGGGATGCCCAGCTGTGCGCAGAGGTCGCGGATGTAGTTCGCATCGTCGTTGAGGCTCGCCATGCGTTCACTGTATGTCAGGGGTGGTTGCGGGGCGGGCGGTGCTCCCTGGAGTGGACCCGGTGGCTGTCCCATGGAACGGTGCGAAATTCAGATAAAATCCAAGCATGGACACCGCCGAGGACAAAAAGAAGAAGAAAAACTTCGATCTCCTTGAGGCCGAGATTGCCGTCCCCATCATCGACGCGGCACGAGAGGCACATGGCCAGGGCCGCGGAACGTTCACCTGTTCGGCGCCTATGACAATTGCCGATGGCCAGCACTTTGCAATAAAGCGCAAAAGCTACGGCAAGACGCAGATGTACGACATCGGGCCGCTGATCGACTCAATCGAAAGGATCGGCTGGACCCTCACGTTCGTTGAGCACATCCCCCTTGTTCCGATCACCGTGGAACTCGGCGGAACAACAGCCTCGTTTGGCGAAGTTCGAGCGCACATGATCTTCCGCCGCAAAACCACCTGAGTCCGACAAGTTATCCACAGATTCGGCGCAACCCGCAGCCCGTCGGGCGAAGTGCGGTTGAGGGCGGGATAATCAGCCATTCGAGGAGCGTCAGAGACTGTGTCCGAGTTTCATGTCAGTGCCTCCCGCTAGCTTGTGGCTTGTAAACTTGAGTTCAGCTAGGAGGTCACGATGTCTGTTGTCGATGTCCGCACTACAGTCCACACCCGCGAAAACGCTGTTGCTCGCCGCGAGGAAATTCTGGCGAAGGTTGGGGACCCCGCAGCATTCCGCCGTCGCGGCGAAGCTTTTGAGCTCAACGCCGAGGAACTGGCACTTTACAGCGAGCTCCTCGACCTTGAGTATCTGCTCGATGACTGATCAGCCCACGCTGAAACAGCAGGCTGAAGACTTCGCGGGTGAACTCACTCAGACGGTCCACGCAGTGGTGGCGGACAGTCCACCGTTCAAAGTCGATTCTGTCGACGGCGGATCAAAGTTCGTCATTCAGCAGGATTCTAAAACCGGCATTGAACTGACTGTCGACAGCAAACCACTGCTGTCGTTGCTTGTGAACTACCGATGCACCGCTGACAGCAAGAAGCGCTTCTTAGCAGTCGATAAGTCCGCGATTGCGGTTTACCCAGGACTACAAGCACAAAAAGAGCCGCTGTTCCGATACGAATACCAGCGCGACGCCAGTCAGACGCCCAGTGCCCATTTGCATATCCACGCGCACCGTGACGCTTTCACTGCAACTATGGTCCGCGCTGGGCAGACCACTAAGCGTGGAGCAAAACGCGCTGAGGACGATCCAGTGCCCTCACTGAAGGAACTGCATTTTCCACTTGGAGGAAGTAGATTTCGCCCTTGCCTCGAGGACGTACTCGAAATGCTCATAGAAGAATTCGGACTCGACCATGACAAAGGGCCAAATGGGTCTCGTGAAGCACTGCGTATAGGCCGCGCGGCGTGGCGACGCAGGCAGACAGGTGCCGCTGTTCGAGACGACCCAGAGTCTGCCGCCAATGCACTTCGGGAACTCGGCTACGACTTCAAGAATCCCGGCGAAGACGTTTTTTCAACCGTCAACTACGACCGTCTGAAACGAATGTAAACACGACAAGTTATCCACAGATTCTTCGCAACCCGTAGCTATCAGGCGAAACGTCCTCTATATTTCGAAATACCGAACTTGCCGTGCAAAGAAGCACGGCTATGCAGAGGACAGGAAGAGGCTGAGCCGGCATGGATGCCACAGACATCATCGCCGAACAGGTCCGCGATGCTGTCAGGCTTCGCGGACTCGACCCTCGTATGGAACCCGAACCCACACGGGCACTCATCCGCGATGTCATCGCCGCCTACGACGAACACACGCTCAGCGGATCACTCCCTCTGTTGGATGACCCCGAACAGGCATTCCAGCGGATAGTCGACGACCTCACCGGCTTCGGACCCCTGCAGCGCTTCCTCGACGACCCAGAAGTCGAAGAAATCTGGATCAACAGTCCCGACAAAGTGTTCATCAGCCGCGACGGCGTCAGCGAACTCACCACGCTCGTCCTCAGCGAGACCGACGTCTACGAACTGATCGAAAAGATGCTGCGCACCAGCGGCCGTCGCGTCGACCTTTCCCAGCCGTTCGTCGACGCGAGCCTTCCCGACGGTTCCCGCCTGCATGTGGTCCTGCCGGACATCACACGCCGCCACCCCTCGGTGAACATCCGCAAGTTCATCAAGAAGACCCGCAGTCTAGACGACCTGGTCAGAACAGGTTCCCTCACCTCGGCAGCGGCACGATTCCTCGACGTCGCGGTCAAAGCCGGAGCCAACATCGTGGTCTCCGGAGCAACCCAAGCCGGCAAAACAACAATGCTCAACGCGCTTGCCGGCTCCATCCCGGCACGCGAACGGGTGATCTCCTGTGAAGAAGTCTTCGAACTGGCCATTCCCACCCGCGACTGGGTGCCCATGCAGTGCCGGCAAGCATCCCTGGAGGGCACCGGTGAAGTCACACTGCGCGACCTCGTCAAAGAGGCCCTGCGCATGAGGCCCACCTGGATAGTCGTCGGCGAAGTCCGCCAAGCAGAAAGCTTCGACCTGCTCATTGCTCTCAACTCCGGTTTGCCCGGCATGGGCACCATCCACGCGAACTCAGCGCGCACCGCCGTAACGAAGCTGTGCACCCTGCCGCTGCTGGCCGGACCGAATATCGGCTCCGAATTCGTCACACCCACTGTTGCGGCGGCTCTCGACCTGGTCGTACACCTGGCTCTGAACGCTGACGGTTCCCGCCGGGTCGTAGAAATCGCGGCGGTGCCCGGCGGAATGGAAAACGGCGTCGTCGAACTCGAAAGCGTTTTCCACACCGTGAACGGCACCCTCGTCCGCGGCACCGGGTTTACGCACCTGGGCGAGCGCTTCTCCCGCATGGGGCTGAACATCCACCAGATTCTGGAGAACGCATGAGCGCCTCGGCAACCGCCGTCATGTGCGGTGTGGGAATCGGCACCGGGCTGGCCCTGCTGTGGTTGGCCATGTGGGAAGGTCCGCCGAAGCGCAAACACACGTTCGGCTTTATACAGAACCTCGAAGACCAGCTCAAGACGGCCGGGTTCCACCGGTTGAAACCGGCACATGTTTTCGTCGCCGCTGTCCTTGCCGCCGTACTGACGATGTTCACGGTATGGGTCGTGACAAACGCCCTGCCAATTGCCGTGTGCTTTGGCATCTTTTCCGCAGCTGCGCCTTTTGCTGCTTTGAAGGCGAAAGCTCGCAAAACCGCTTTCAGCCGCCGTGACCTGTGGCCGCAGGCAGTCGATCATTTGAGTTCCGGTGTGCGCGCCGGACTCTCGCTGCCAGAAGCCGTTGCCGCTCTTGCTGAACGCGGACCCGAAGGGCTGCGGCCCGTCTTCGCCGTGTTCGCCCGCGAATACCGCGCAACAGGTGTTTTCTCAGTCGCATTGGACCGTTTGAAAGACGCAGCCGCCGACCCCGTCGCTGATCGGATTGTGGCAGCACTGCGAGTCACACGCGATGTCGGCGGATCTGATCTGGGCACCCTGCTGAAAACCCTCAGCCACTTCCTGCGCGAAGACTCACGCACCCGGGCAGAACTCACGGCACGCCAATCGTGGACCGTCACGGGTGCGCGTCTGGCAGTGGCCGCCCCGTGGGTTGTTCTGGGCATGCTCGCCACCCGCCCGGAAGCCGCTGCTGCCTACAGTTCACCGCGCGGCGCAGTGCTGCTGGCCGTCGGCCTGGTGGTGTCACTCACCGCTTATTCAGCCATGAAGCGCATCGGCCGGCTGCCGGAAGAACCGCGGGTTCTGAGGTCCTGATGTCTCCCATTGTTGTCATTGCTCTGGGCGTGCTCATCGGAATTGCCGCCGCCAACCTCGTCATGGCCCTGCCGATTATGCGCCGCCCCAGCCTTGAGGACCGCTTGGCGCCCTACATGCGGGAATCGAAAACTGTCGGCCGCATGTACTCGCTTTCTGCACCTGACACCGGAGGACTGCGCGGGTTCATCGGCACAGTCATCGGCAAGGCCGCCAGCTGGCTGGGTGAACGGCTGACAACGGATGCCGGAGTGCGCAGCCGACTGGAGCGCCTGGGCCCTCACGCCACGGTTGAGCGTTTCCGTGCCCAGCAGATCGCCTGGACCGCCGCCGGAACTGTGCTCGGCATTGCGGCAGCAGTCGGCCTTTCTGCCGCACGGGGCTTCCATCCCGTGTTGGTCATCGCCATGCTCGTCCTGTTCGGCGTTGCCGGACACTTCTTCAACGACTGGCTGCTCACCCGCGCCGTCCGCCGCCGCGAACAGCGCATCCTCGCGGAGTTCCCCACAATTGCCGAACTGCTTGCACTGTCCATCACCGCCGGCGAATCAACCGTCGATGCCCTTGAGCGCATCTGCCGCACAACAACGGGGGAACTCAGCCGCGAACTGCAGGCAGCACTGGCGGAGGCACGCACCGGAACACCCCTGGTAGAAGCCCTGGACACCATGGCGCAGCGCTCCGGTGTGCGCAGCCTGAGCCAGTTCGTCGATGGGATTGCCGTCGCCATCGCTCGCGGTACTCCCCTATCAGAGGTTCTGCGTGCCCAAGCCGCGGATGTCCGTGCTGAAGGCCGCCGTTCACTCATGGAACTGGCAGGCCGCAAAGAAGTCGGAATGCTCGTTCCCGTTGTCGCCTTCGTCCTGCCGATCACCGTCATCTTCGCCGTTTATCCATCGCTTGCGGTCCTGCAGCTGGGACCGTAACTGCTTGCTCCAACACAAGTTCAAAGGAGAACTCATGTTTGACCGATTCACCGCACACCTGCTGGCATTCGCAGCCGCCGTCTTCCCACCCACCACTGGGCGACGCAGCCGTTCTGACCGAGGCGATGTGCCGGGCTGGGTGCTCATCACAGTCATGACAGCGGCCCTCGTGGTCGGCTTGTGGGCATTGGCCGGCGAAGCATTCACCGGCTTCTTCCAAGATTCCATGAACAAGGTCCGCAACGCGGGCTGATGACCACCCGCACAGTGCCCTCTCATAGGGCACCTGCCCACACCTCGACGGCCCTTACAGTGCGCCCGCGAAGAACACCCGCACGCAGAGCCGATGCGGGCAACGCGGTTGCCGAATTCGTCCTCGTCGCAGCACTGCTGAGTTTGGTTTTTGCGGCTGTCCTGCAGATTGTGCTGGCAATCCACGTGCGCAACACGGTCACGGATTCAGCTCTTGCCGGCGCCCGACATGCCAGCCTGGTCGGACACACTCCAGACCAAGGTGCAGAGGTCGCCCGCGAACTCATCACCACCGCGATTTCACCGAGCTACGCCGAAGACATCACTGTCGAAGAAGACCACGAGGCGGGGCTCGTCACCGTCACAATCCGCACCCCTGTTCCCGTGGTCGGGTTCCTGGGTCCCGGCGGTGTGTGGGAGCTGCGCGGGCGTGCCCTGATGGAGGATCCGTCGTGAGAAAAGCGGATTCCGGGCGGGCCCCGATCGAGTTCATCTTCGCCTCGGTCGTACTCATCATTCCCCTGGTGTACGGGGCACTCGCGTTTTCACAGGTGCAGTCAGCCGCCTACGCGGCCCAGGCTTCCGCGGTCGATGCCGCACGCGCAGCAGCCCGCTATCCGCAGTCAGCCGAGGAGCGCGCACACCAGTCCGCCCAGCTGCACTTTGCTGATTTCGGCTTGGAATCTGCCGAATACACCATCCGCTTTGACTGCGCCGGAGACTGCCAGAAAGACGGGACTCGTGTGACGGCGACTGTGGAATCTACTGTTCCGCTGCCCGGAATCCCCCGCTGGCTGACGTCCGGTGGGAAAGCCGGGATCACCGTCCAGTCGGAACACGCCGACATTGTTGCGGCATTCGGTGAGGTCAGGCCATGAGCAGGCGCAGGGATCGCGGCTCGATCATGCCTCTGTCCATTGGGTTTATGAGCATCGCCCTGGCCCTGCTCATCATTGCGGTCGTCATCACCGACATCTACATGGCCCACCGCAAGCTGTTCGCCATGGCAGATTCAGCTGCTCTGGCCGCCGCGGATTCCTACACACCGGGGCTGACCGAACAGCCGTCCCTGTTCTTCACCAACGCCGATATTGAAAGTGCCGCCAGCCGCTACATCCGGCAGTCCGCCGACGATTCCCGGTGGACAAGCATGCGCGTGCGAGCGCACACCACCGACGCCAATCACGTGTCCGTTGAACTCACCGCCGGCTACAAACCGGTTCTCATCAGCCCTTTTGTGCCCAAAGGATTCCCCTTGCGCGCCGCAGTCACAGTTGAGGGTGCGTTGCTCGATCCCGAATCCCGGTGAATCACGAGGTGCCGCCCGGCATGGTCTTTTAGGGTCGGCTTCTGTGGGGGCTTGTGGGTCGCTGACTTCTGTTCCGCGCTCTGTGGACAGGACGCGTGCAATCCACAGGGGTTCACATTGGGGTGTGCGGCGATGCTCAGCTCGCCTATGTTCCAAGCATGGCTCAGACAACCGTTCACGTCACCGGACAGGGGCACGCGTCGTTTTCGCTCAGTGCTCCTGACCGTGCGAGCGCCGCTGATGTTCTAGCCGCCTTCACCCGCCACACCGCGGGTGATTCTGTCGGGGCGTGGGCAGTCCGGTCCGATGGCGAACACTCTCGCCCCACCTCGGAAACCTGGCGGCAGTGGTGTTCCCAGCATCCGGCGACTATCGTCAGTCGTCCCAGCCAGCTCGACGTGCGTGCGAGGCTCACCGGAGTCCAGCCTGCCGCCACGATCGTGGCAGGGCCGGACGCTGGTTTTTCTTTCGCACTGCCGCCGCACACTGTCACGGTCGGTCGCAGCGAACGCGCTGATTTCTGTCTGCAGGACCCTTTTGCATCGCGCACTCCGCAGCAGCTGCGGTTCGGCACGAATACGGTCGGCAGCAGCGTCGTGGTTATTGACGACGGGCAGCCCGAAACCGTCAACAACGCCGTCATTCCTTGGCCGAAACCGCCACGGGTCGCACAGCTGAACCGCCCGTCGATTCTGCATCTGGTCATTCCACTGGTCATAGGGATTGCCCTGGCGATGGCCATGCAAGTGTGGTGGTTTCTTGCCTTCAGCCTGTCCGGCCCGCTGAGCGCGGGACTGCAGCTGCTTACAGAGCGGCGGCGCATCCGCAGGCAGTCAGCCGAAGGTCTGCGTTCCTATGCCGCCAGTCTGCGCACGCTTGCAGAAACGGTAGAGCAGCGAGCGGCCGAAGCGAAGATTCCGCCCAGTCGTGACCGGCTGACGGTGTGCATCGGCTACGGGACGGTTCTCCTTCCCGCGGCGGTCGCCGAACCACCCGAACCGGATGAATCGTGGGATGACGACTACCGTGCCGCGTGCCAGACACTCGAGGGCAGAACCGTGCTGCCGATCGATGCTGCCAGCCGCAGAATTCAGGCCCAGGCGCCTATCAACATCGACCTTCGGGAACACTCGGTTGTCCTCTGCGGTGCTGAGGCCGTGCCGATTGTCCGGGCTCTGTGCGCCCCACTCAGTGCTGCCGCGATTGTTGTCCACGGCCGTGCCGCAGCCCGACGCACCCCGGAACTGCTGACTGTTTTGCCCGTCTGCCCCTGCGTGTATGGAGACAACTGTGTCGACAGCGAGGCGGCTGTAGCCATCACGGTTGACCACGACCGGATTGCCGTAGCCGGCGCTGAGGCCAAGAGTTCAGTTGTGGTTGAAGCGTCTGCCCGCACGGCCCGGATCGTGCAGGCAGCCACGTCACCTGCGACGATGCCGGAGCCCGGCGCGATCAATCCCGCGCGCATGTCCACCGGAAGGTTCCTCAGCTTGTGCCCGCACACGTCTGGCACGGACGAGGCATGGTCGGAACCGGTCAGTTTCGACGAGTTGGCCTCCCAGTGCACGCGGGCCGAGGTGCCCATCGGCCTGGGCCCGGACGGCCCGGTTTCCGCTGATCTGTTCACTGATGGTCCCCACGCGCTTGTTGCCGGCACCACGGGAAGCGGAAAGTCAGTCCTCCTGCAGACGTGGATTGCCGCTCTGTGCCGCAGTCGACGGCCGGATGAGCTGCGGTTGATCCTCATGGACTTCAAGGGCGGAGCGGCGTTCTCGTCCCTGGCCGAGCTGCCGCACGTCGAATCGTGTTCGGACAATCTGGACCTGCGTTCAGCCCTGCGCACTCTGCGCAGCGTTCAGGCGGAGGTCCGCTATCGCGAAGGCGTGCTCAAAGCCTCCGGATGCCCCGACATTGACGCCCACAATCAGACTGAAGCCGGGCCGCTGCTTCCGCGAATCGTTGTTGTGATTGACGAGTTCCAGGTGCTGACGGCCGACTTTCCACCCGGTGTTGAAGCGCTGGAATCCCTCACGGCCTTGGGACGGTCGCTTGGCATCCACATAGTGCTGGCCACGCAGAAGCCTTCCGGAGTCATCACATCGCGCATGCGCACAAACATCGCTCTGCGCATCTGCATGCGCGTACGGGATGCTTCTGACTCACTCGAAGTGCTCGATTCTGCTGTTGCGGCTGACTTCCTTCCGGACCGGCCCGGGATGGGCTGCATATCCACCGGTCACCGAAGCGATATGTTCCGCGCGGCCAGTCTGGACATTCCCGCTGACGCGTCTGCCCAGGTGAGCTGGCGCCGGCTCGACACTGGCGAGCGCGAAGTCGGATCCGCCTCGGGTGCGTGCAGTATTGAGGTCGAGGCACCGCCGGTGCCGATCCTGCAGCAATTGCTGCAGACAGCACGGCCGAGGAACACCCGGCGAATCACCCCGGAAACTCTGCCTGAGGTTTTGCCGCTGAACGGATCGGGGCCGGTGGGACTCATTGATCTGCCCGACCGGCAGACCGTTGTGGACTGGACGCCCCAGGCGGATCTCAGCACGGCGATCGTCGGCGGGCCGTGCACGGGGAAATCTTCTTTGCTGTGGCTTCTGGCCCGCGTGTTTTCCCAGGACAGTACGGGGACTCAGGGTGGTACGGCAGCTCAGTCTCCGGACAGTGTTTTCTTCACGCGGGATGGGCCTTCGTGCTGCCGGAGGGGATTGCTCGTGGTCAATCACGCTGATGCGTGGCTGGTGGAATACGCGCTCGGCAGGATTGAGCAGACGGTTGCGTCTGGTGGACGGCCGCGAGTGTTCATTGACGACTTCGAACACCTGACTTCTCAACCGCACATCCTCATGCGCTTCGAAGCGCTGCTGAGTGACACCTCGGCCGTCATCGTGTGTGACCGCAGGACACTGAGCTCAAAAGTCGGCGCATCGATCAGCCGACGGCTTTTCTTCCCACCGGCCTCCGATGGGGACACGGTGTTTCTGGGACTCAGCAATCACCGTTTCGACGGCTTCCCTGCCACGGGACGGGCTGTTCTCATTGCCCCACACACCGACTGCGGTGAAGCGCGTGCAGATGAGGGCTTGCCTCAGTGGGACGCCGATGTCATCGGGCCCGACGGGGTCGATGTGCAGATCGCCTACACGGAGGGGACGGCTGGTGCTGCCGGCGCGAG
Source organism: Brevibacterium sp. HMSC08F02 (assembly GCF_001807555.1). Lineage (NCBI taxonomy): Bacteria > Bacillati > Actinomycetota > Actinomycetes > Micrococcales > Brevibacteriaceae > Brevibacterium > Brevibacterium sp. HMSC08F02. The sequence continues at coordinate 20,917 of NZ_KV789351.1, forward strand.
CACTGCGGGGTCTCCGGGTGCTTGTGCAGAGGCTACTCCCCCGCTGCCGTGGGGCATCGGGCGCACCCCAACTCCTGGTGCTCTCGGCTACGGCCCCTGCGGCGAGCCTGTTGTGTGGAACGCAGAAGAGCACGGCCACGTGCTGAGCATCATCGGTCCGGCAGAAGTGCGACAGAGTATCGCCGCCACCCTTACTTCCGCTGAGCTGCCCGACTGTTTCACACAGCTCAGTGCGGCCGATGCACTCCCAGGTGACATCGCGCCGGCGATGACGGCAGAAAGGGCAGTGCTTGGGTGGGGTCTGCATGAACAGCTGCCCTATGGATCGCCCGCCGCCCAAGCGAGCGCACTGGGCCCCAGAATCATCGTGGGCGCCAGGGCTCAATCTGAATTGGAAAACCTCGGTCTGCGGCACCTGCCCGTTACTCCACCGGGTATTGCATGGTTCATCACGCGGACTGCCGCAATACCGATACAGCTGCAGGAAAGAGCCCCGCTATGACAGTCAACTGGTGGCAACCGTGTCGTACTCGTAGAGCACGCGTGCTTTGCCGGCCTCCACCAGACCGTCAATCAGCGTTGAGAGCACCGGCATTTCGTCCGTTACCTCGACCACAACCGGGGTGTCAGTCGACAGACGCGCAATGAGAGCGCCCGTGTCCTCCAGCGCAGCCTGGAACTCAGGAGAATCAGCCGACACCGCCTCGCCAGCATCACCGTCAGCAGAGCCGTCATAAACAGCGCCGACGGTCAGCTCGGTGGCACCGTCCTCACCGTCGTCAATCGCGGGGAACGACACTGCAAAAGCCGTGATCTGACCATCGCGGCGCATAAGCGCAGCCCCGTGTGCGCCGGTTGCCTCAGACAGAAAACGCTGATTGACCTGACCAATCGTCATATCAGCCGGACGGTCAGCGCGATTAACGCCCGCATACCAACTGCCGAACGCCTGAGTCAGCGCGACAGAACCGGTGGCGGTCACCTCGAAATCCTCCAACCGGTCAGCACCCAAACCACCCAGCCCGGCAGCCTCAATGCGGACCACCCTGGTGCGAAACAGCGACGAAAAGCCCCAGGCTGCAGCGGCCTGCGCTCCCGGCGTGCCCGGCTCCACCCGAGCCCGCAACGGCAGCCCCTCCAGATCCGTGCCGACAACAGACTCGCGTGCGGCGCTCAGCAGAGCCGAACCGACACCTCGTCGTTCATCAGTTGAGGCGACCTCAACATGTGCCCACGCACGCGTAGGGTGGGCCGGCGACTGTGCCACCGCAGCAGCACCGACCAGCACATCATCGGCCGCTTCGGCAACAACAGCCCGGCTGACAGGAACATCAGCATCCGCGCGGAAAAGCGAACGCGCCATGTGGGCGGCAGGGTTCTGCGGATCACCAAGGATCGTGTTGAGCTTGAGATCGTCACCGTCGACAAAAGGGCGGATGCGCATACAAAGTCCTTCCAAGGCAGCTGACCCCACCATTTTAGGCCCGCCCACCCCAACGCCCGGCCCCGGCAGATGTGACCAGCCCCGCGGTGTCTCGCAGTGCCTGACGGAAGCGCATTCCGATACCGTTATGACATGACTTCGAATACCTCGCCCACGGAGGCTCAGATGACGGACAACCCCATGGAAACGGCCGAAAAGGCCGCAGCGGTCATCAACTCGGCAGCCGGTGTCGACAAACACGACATCGCACTGGTTCTCGGCTCCGGCTGGGGAAGCGCAGCGGACCTGCTGGGCGACACGATCGCCGAAACCCCGGCGGCAGAAGTCCCCGGATTCCACGCCTCGGTCGTTGCCGGCCACGGCGGCACCCTGCGCTCCATCCGCCTGAAGAACAGCGACAAAGTCGCCCTCGTCCTGGGTGCGCGCACCCACTACTACGAAGGCCGCGGCGTACGCGCAGTCGCCCACGGAGTCCGCACCGCAGCGGCCGCCGGGGCAGACAAGCTCGTGCTGACCAACGGCTGCGGCTCAACCTCAGAAGAGTTCGCCCCCGGCACCCCGGTCATCATCAGCGACCACCTCAACCTCACCGCCGTCAGCCCGCTCGAAGGTGCAAACTTCGTTGACCTGACGGACCTCTACTCCCCGCGCCTGCGCGACATTCTGCGCGGTGTCGATCCCGAACTCAAAGACGGCGTCTACGCACAGTTCCCCGGCCCGCACTACGAAACCCCGGCGGAAGTCCGCATGGCCCGCACCCTCGGCGCTGACCTCGTCGGCATGTCGACCGCCCTCGAAGCAATCGCAGCCCGTGCCACAGGACTGGAAGTCGTGGGCATTTCGCTGGTCACCAACCTCGGTGCCGGAGTGTCCGCCACTCCCCTGTCGCACGCCGAAGTCATCGAAGCCGGACAGGCCGCAGGACCGCGCATCTCAGCGCTGCTGGCCGAAGCCGTCAGCACGATGGCCGAACTGCCCCGACAGGAGCGCTGAGCCATGATCGCCGACCGCTTCACAGACGGCTTCGACCCCGAAATCGTCAAAGCATGGATCGCTGACGACCCCAACCCCGTTACCGCCGCAGCCCTGCAGAAGCAGCTGGATGCCGCCACGGGCGAACCCGGCGAAGCTGCCGACCGCGCAATCGCCGACATCACCGAAGGCTTCCAGGGCCTCCTGCAGTTCGGCACGGCCGGCCTGCGCGGCGAAATCGGGCCCGGCCCCAGCCGCATGAACGCCGCCGTCGTCACCCGCGCGGCCGCAGGACTCGCGGCGGCTCTGCGCGATGTTGTCGGTGAGGGCTTCACCGTCGCCATCGGCTGCGATGCCCGCCACGGATCGGCTGACTTCGCCCGCATCACCGCCGCCGTCGTCACCCAGGCCGGCGGCCACGCCATGCTCTTACCGGCACAGCTGCCCACACCGCTGTTGGCCTTCGCAGTCAAGCACCTGGGCACCGACGCCGGCGTCATGGTCACCGCCAGCCACAACCCGCCCCAAGACAACGGCTACAAGGTCTACCTTGGAGAGCGGCCCCTCATCGGCGCGGCTCGCGCTGCCGCAGACGCCGACGGACGCGAACTCACCGACGCTGAGCTCGAAGCGCTCACGGCAGGTGCCGGCGCGCAGATCGTCGAACCTTTCGACGCGTTCATTGCCGGCAAAATCGCCGAGGTGCCGTCTGTCGGCGGCATGGACCTGCCGGACACCGGCTGGACGGAACTGGGCGACGAGGTGCTCGAGGCCTACACCGACCGGCTTGCCGAATTCACCGACATGGCCGGTGCCCGCCAAACTGAACCGCTGACGATCGTCTACACCGCCATGCACGGTGTGGGCGGCCAGACAGCGCTGCGTGTTCTTGAACAGGCCGGCTTCACGGATGTTCACGTAGTCGACCAGCAGCACCAGCCCGACCCCGATTTCCCCACCGTCGCATTCCCCAACCCGGAAGAACCCGGTGCGCTCGACCTCGCCTTCGCCAAGGCGCGCGAGGTCGGGGCAGACCTCATCATCGCCAACGACCCGGATGCCGACCGCGTATCGGCCGCCATCCCGGATCCGCGGGAGGACAGCGGCTACCGCCAGCTTTCCGGTGACGAGGTGGGGCTCCTGCTGGCCGAATTCATGGCCGGAACCGTGCGCTCACGCCAGGCAATGGGCGAAACGTGCGTCATGGCGAACTCGATCGTGTCCTCAACCGCTGTTGCCCAGTTGGCGGCCAACCGCGGCATTGCGCACCGGGAAACGCTGACCGGTTTCAAGTGGATCACCCGCGTACCCGGCCTGGTGTACGGCTACGAGGAAGCGCTCGGCTACTGCGTCGACCCTGAGGCTGTGCGCGACAAGGACGGCATCAGTGCGGCCGTCGTCTTCGCCGGTCTGGTCTCCAAGCTCAAGAGCACGGGACTGACCGTTGAAGATCAGCTGGATGACATTCGCCAGCGCGACGGCGTTTTCCTCACTGCCCCACTGACCTTCCGCTTTGAGGACGTCGACAAGATCACCGCGGCTGTCGACTCACTGCGCAGCACTCCTCCTGCCGAACTTGCCGGGCTGGATGTTGTTGAGGTCATCGACCTTGCCGCCGGCAGCGATGAGCTTCCGCCCACCAACGGCATCAAACTGCGCCTGGAAGGCGGTGACCGGATCATCATCCGTCCGTCGGGAACCGAACCGAAGCTCAAGTGCTACCTGGAAACGGTCGCACCGGCTGATGGCTTCGATTCCCCCGAGGACGTGCGCACCGCGGTTGCAGAATGCCGCCAGCGCCTGTCCGCACTCTCAGCCGCACTCGGCGCATACCTGGGGCTGTAAAAGCTCACGCCGAAAGCGCGCGGACCGACCGCCGAACCTCGGCACACCGCGGAACCACACCCTGAAACCACAAATCCACCCGTTAGCCGTGCGGCTAGCGGGTGGATTTGTTGCTATTGGGAGTTTTTGCGGCTAAGGGGTGTTTTTCATCTGACGCGTGTTTCCGTGCAGTCCGCAGGCAAAACACCCCGCAGCCGAGTCAATCTAGAACCGAAGCCAAAACCTCAGTCTTCGAAGCCTTCCAGCACTGCGGCGGAACCGGACAGTCCCAGGCGGGATGCGCCGGCTTCGATCATTTCGCGTGCAGCTTCTGCCGATCGGATGCCGCCGGAGGCTTTAACGCCCAGGGCGTCGCCGACGGTCTTGCGCATGATGGCCACGGCGTGTGCCGAAGCTCCGCCAGCCGGGTGGAAGCCGGTGGAGGTCTTCACGAAGTGGGCGCCGGCCCGCACCGAGGCTTCGCAGGCGGCGACGATTTCGTCGTCTTCAAGCTCTGCGGATTCGATGATGACCTTGACCAGAGCATCGTGCCCGGCCTTCTTGGCAGCATCTGCAACTGCTTCAACAACACCGCGGATGTCAGCTTCCACGTCATCCCACAGGCCGGCCTTGGCCGCACCGATGTTGATGACCATGTCGACTTCCTGAGCGCCCTGTTCGACAGCCAGCGCCGCCTCGGCAGCCTTGATCTGGGGTGCGACAGCACCGGAGGGGAACCCGCAGACAGTGGCGATCACAAGGTCGCCCGTGTCCTTCAGCGGCAGAGCCGACGGCGACACGCACACGGCAAGCACGCCGAGGCTCTTGGCTTCCTCAACGAGCGCGGCAAAGTCTTCCGGGGTGGATTCAGGCTTGAGCAGCGTGTGGTCGATCATCGCTGCGACATCGGTCTTCTTCATAATGCTCCTTGAGTTCACTTGATGTGGTCGAAGATGACCGAGGTGGATTCGGCAGCCGCTGTCGCTTCCGGGCTTCCTGCCGGGGCGATCGCAGTTGCCCCCTCGAGGCTTTCGAGGGCTCGGTCGAAGCGCGGGGCTTCATCGGTGTACAGGGTCATGAGCGGCGCGCCGGCTTCGACGGCGTCACCGGGCTTGGCGTGCAGGCGGATGCCCGCACCGGCCTGGACAGCGTCACCCGGACGGGCGCGGCCGGCTCCCAGCCGCCACGATGCCTGGCCGACCGAAAGAGCGTCAAGGCGGGTGAGAACACCGGATTCGGCAGCCGTGACAACGTGGCTTTCGCGGCCCATCGGCAGCTTCGCGTCCGGGTCGCCGCCCTGTGCGCTGATCATCTGGCGCCACTTGTCCATGGCGCGTCCGTCCTTGAGGGCTGCGGCAACGTCGACGTCTGCCTTGCCGACCAGTGCCAGCATTTCCTGTGCCAGTGCGACGGTGAGTTCAACGACGTCGGCCGGGCCGCCGCCTGCCAGGACCTCGACGCTTTCCTCAACTTCGATCGCATTGCCAACGGCCAGGCCAAGCGGAGTGTCCATGTCGGTGATGAACGCGGATGTTGCGGTGCCGGCAGCCTTGCCGAGTTTAACCATGGTGCGGGCAAGCTCTTCGGCTTTCTGGCGGTCCTTCATGAACGCACCGGAACCCGTTTTGACGTCCAGGACGAGAGCTTCTGTGCCTTCCGCGATCTTCTTCGACATGATCGACGATGCAATGAGCGGAATCGTGTCGACAATCCCGGTGATGTCACGCAGCGCGTACAGCTTCTTGTCTGCAGGTGCCAGGCCTTCTGTGGTTTCGCAGATGATGGCGCCGACCTCGTCCAGCTGCTGCACGATGCCCTCGGTGGAAATCGCTCCGTGCCAGCCGGGAATCGCTTCGAGTTTGTCCAGCGTGCCGCCGGTGTGGCCGAGTCCGCGGCCGGACAGCTGGGGCACTGCGACATCGAACACTGCAACCAGCGGGGCCAGCGGCAGCGTGATCTTGTCGCCCACACCGCCGGTGGAGTGCTTGTCCGTGGTGGGCACTGACAGGCTGGAGAAGTCCAGCGTCTGCCCGGAGTTGATCATGGCCTGCGTCCAGCGCGTGATTTCGCGGGATTCCATGCCGTTGAGGAAGATCGCCATGCCCAGTGCCGACATCTGTTCGTCAGCGATGACACCGCGGGTGTAGGCGTCGATTGTCCAGTCGATCTGTTCGTCTGTCAGGGATTTGCCGTCGCGCTTGGCGATGATGATGTCTACGGCGTCGAACTTTTCCACGTCGCACGCTCCTCAGGGTTGCGGTTGGGTGGTTGTCGTTTCCAGGTGGTCGGGCCCGAATGCTTCGGGCAGCACAACGGACAGCGGTTGGATGCCGCTGGGCATGTCAAGCAGGAGGTCGGGGCCGCCGAATTCGTACAGCAGCTGCCGGCAGCGACCGCACGGCACAAGCTTTTTGCCTTCGCCGTCACAGCAGCTGAACGCGACGAGCTTCCCTCCCCCGGTGGCTGCCAACTGGGAAACGAGTCCGCATTCGGCGCACAGGCCCAGTCCGTACGAGGCGTTCTCGACATTGCATCCGGTGATCACTCGGCCGTCGTCGACGAGCGCTGCCACTCCGACCGGGTAGCCGGAGTACGGCGCGTAGGCGTTCTGCATGGCTTGGCGGGCCTGTTCGCGCAGGTCCTCCCACACGTGTTCGGTCACACCGCCCGGCATAGTGCCGGGCTGGCTGTCGCCGGTTTCTGACGAGGTGCCGCTTGCCTTCCCTGGCATGTGCATCACTGCTTGGAGTAGGGAATGCCTTCGGCGGCCGGTGCGCGGACTTTGCCGACGAATCCTGCCACGGCGAAGATCGTGACGATGTACGGCAGCATGAGCAGCAGGTCCGGCGGGATGGGCGAGCCGATGGCCGACAGCGAATTGCCGAGGTTCTTGGCGAACCCGAACAGCAGCGCGGCCATGAGCGCACCGCGCGGGTTCCACTTGCCGAGGATCATGGCGGCCAGGGCGATGTAGCCCTGTCCGGCGGTCATTTCCTTGCCGAATGCCAGGCCCGAGCCGACGGTGAAGAACGCGCCGCCCAGGCCGGCGATTGCGCCGGCCATGATGGTGTTGAGCACGCGGCCGCGGTTGACGTTGATGCCGACGGTGTCAGCTGCGCGCGGGTGTTCGCCGATAGCGCGCAGGCGCAGACCCCACTTGGAGTTGAACAGCGCGATCTGCAGAACGGCCACGAGGATGTACATGAGGTACACGAGGATGTTCTGGTTGAACAGCACCGGCCCGATGATCGGAATGTCCGACAGCACGGGCACGGGCAACGCCGGAAGGCGCATGGAGCGGTTCCACTGTTCCGGATTGTCCGACAGGACGGTCGAAAAGAAGAAGCTGGTCAGACCGACTACGAGGACGTTGAGGACAACACCGATGATGATCTGATCGACCCAGTAGCGCACCGCGAAGAACACCAGGACGATTGCCACGAGCACACCGCCGATCGGTGCGGCGATAAGACCTACGTAGGGGTTGCCGACAAGCGAGGCGACGACTGCTGCAACAAACGCACCGGCCAGCAGCTGGCCTTCAATTGCGATGTTGATGATGCCGGCACGTTCACCTACCAGGCCGCACATGGCACCGAAGATCAGCGGAACCGACAGGGCGAGTGCACCAGCGAGCAGCGAGGTTGCGGGGATCACGCCGGATCCGGCACCCGACCAGGCGAGGAACGCGATGACGAACAGCACGCCGACGGCAACGGGAAGCCAGTTGCCGATTGTGATGCGCTTGAGCTGACCCCAGAACGACACTCCGGCCAGGATTACCAGCAGCAGACCCAGCACAATGCCGGTGGTTTTGGCATCGACGGTGATGTTCGGGATGTGGAAGAAGTCGCCCTGCTGGCCAAGCTGGAACGTGGCCTTGCGGCCGCTTTCGGCAGCGAAGCCGAAGGCCACCAGGGCGATGAAGGCCAGGACACCGTAGACAACCGGGAACTTCCAGTCCCGCGGTGCTAGCTTCTGGGTGCTGTGAACGCTGGTCTGTGTGCTCATCGTTCCTCCCCGCCCTTGGCAGCGGCTGCTGTGGTCTGTGCGGCCTCTGCCGCTTCTGTGCTTTCGGCCTTCGCGTCGGCCGAGTCTGCCGCCGCTGCACCTGTCGAGGTGCCGCTCGACTTCGTGTCTTCACGGCGCTTCTCAATGGGCTCCGGCAGGCGGAAGATGGCCCTGACCAGCGGGGGTGCCGCAATGAGCAGGACGATGATCGACTGCACGACGAGCACGATGTCAATCGGCGTGCCGGTCTGGGCCTGCATGAGGTAGCCGCCGGCTTTGAAGCCGCCGAAGAGGATGCCGGCGAAGAACACGCCGATTGGGCGAGAACGGCCCAGAAGAGCGACCGTGATGGCGTCGAAGCCGATGGTTCCGGCGATGCCGCCGCCGACGTTGCCTTCTGTTGCCAGCACCTGGTTGGCGCCGCCGGCACCGGCCAGCGCACCGGCAATGGCCATGACGACGATCGTCACCTTCGACACTGAAATGCCCGCGGTGCGAGCTGCGGCCGGGTTCTGTCCGACCATGCGCATTTCGAAGCCGATGGTGGAGCGCTCCAGCAGCCACCAGATGATGGCAGTGGCGAGGATCGCGATGATGAAGCCGATGTGCAGGCGGAACGGATCCGGCAGGATCTTGAAGAAGTGCGCGGTCGAATCGATGTTCGCCGTCAGCGGGATCGACCCTTCTTTGTGCTTGTACCACTCCTGTTTGAGCAGGTAGGCCATGAGGTACAGCGCGATCGAGTTGAGCATGATCGTCACGATCACTTCGTTCGCACCGGTCTTGGCCTTGAGCACACCGGCAATGGATGCCCAGATGGCGCCGGCGAGCATGCCGCCGGCAAGTGCGACGATCATGTGCAGGACAACCGGCAGGTGCATCGCGTAGCCCAGGTAACCGCCGAAGACCGCACCCAAGATCACCTGACCCTGACCACCGATGTTGAACAGGCCTGAGCGGAACGCCAGTGCAATGCCGAGCGCGGTGAGGATCAGCGGGGTTCCCGACACCAGCGATTCGGTCAGCGGGCGGATCGAGCGCACAAAGGAATTCGCGTTCCAGTCGAACACGGCACCTCGGAAGAGAGCCGAATAGGCTTCGAGAACCGAGTGGAACGCGTAATAGAAGAAGTCACTGGGACGGGCGAAAATGTAGCCGGCTGCCCGCTGCACGTCAGGGTCGGCCAGGATGATGAGCACGGCACCGGCAACCAGGGCGATGACAATCGACAGGACCGATACCAGCCAGCTGCCCGACAGCAGTCCGCGGATGATGCTCTGACGCGCACTGCCCCGGGCAGTGCTGCCGGCAGTGGTCTTCTGATTCATACGATGTCCTCCTGGGCTGCCTGGCCGACCTCTGTCACAGCCGAACCGTCGGCAACGCGGGCGTTGGCTTCTTCTTCGGGCACACCGGCCATCATGAGGCCCAGAACGTCACGCGATGTGCCGCCGGGCACGGTGCCGATGATCTGACCGCGGTACATCACGGCGATCCGGTCGGCAAGGTTGAGCACTTCGTCGAGTTCTGTTGACACGATGACGCACGGGGTGCCGTTGTCACGCTCTTCGATGATCCGCTTGTGGACGAACTCGATGGAGCCGACGTCCAAACCGCGGGTGGGCTGGCTGGCCACGAGCAGACGCAGGTCGCGCCCCATTTCGCGCGACAGAACAACTTTCTGCTGGTTACCGCCGGAAAGAGTGGATATCTGGTCCTGGACTGATCCGCAGCGGATGTCGAACTGTTCAACCTTTTCCAGTGCGGCTGAGCGGATGGCAGAGGGGTTGAGGGCCAGTCCGTTGGCGTAGGGCTTCTGGTCGTACCAGTCGAGGATCATGTTCTCTTCAATCGAGAACCCGGCCACGATGCCGTCGGTCGAACGATCTTCGGGAACGAAGCCGATGCCCTTGTTGAGCCTGGCTTTGATCGATGAGGATTCGAGGTTTACACCGTCGAGCTCGATCGTTCCGGCCGCTGGAGTTTCCAGGCCGATGATCGCTTCGGCAAGTTCGGTCTGGCCGTTACCGTCGACACCGGCGATCGCCAGGATTTCGCCGCGGCGCACGTCAAGCGACACATTGTTGAGTGCGGGCAGGTTGTTCTTGTCCAGCACCGTCAGGTCCGTGACCTTGAGTGCGACGTCACCGGGTTCGGCAGGAGTCTTGTCGGATTTGAGGTTCACTTCGCGGCCGACCATGGCCGAGGCGAGCTCGGCTTCTGAGGATTCGGGGCTGACTTCGCCAACGACCTTACCGCGGCGGATGACGGTGATGGAGTCCGCAACGGCGCGGACTTCGCGAAGTTTGTGGGTGATGAACACGATCGAGGTTCCACGCTCTTTGAGCTGGCGCATGATTTCGATGAGCTCATCGGTTTCGTGCGGGGTCAGCACCGCTGTTGGTTCGTCGAGGATGAGCACCTTTGCGTCGCGGGAAAGCGCTTTGATGATCTCGACGCGCTGCTGAGCGCCGACGGGGAGATCTTCGATGTAGGCGTCCGGGTCGATGTCAAAGCCGAAGCGAGCCGAGATCTCCTTGACTTTCTCCCGGGCCTGCTTGAGGTCCAGAAGGCCGAGCGACTTGGTCGGCTCGTAGCCCAGGGCCACAGATTCCGCGACCGTGAAGACGGGAATGAGCATGAAGTGCTGGTGCACCATGCCGATGCCTGCCGCAACAGCGTCACCCGGACCCGAAAAAGACACGGGTTCGTCGTCGATGAGGATGCGGCCGGCCGTGGGCTCATACAGTCCGTAGAGGACGTTCATGAGCGTTGATTTGCCCGCACCGTTCTCGCCCAGAAGTGCGTGGATTTCGCCTGGTTCGACGACGAGGTCAATCGAATCGTTGGCGGTGAATTCACCGAACTTCTTCGTGATTCCCTCGAGGGTGAGTTTCACTGATTACTCCTCAATACGTGTGGACAGGCACGGTCCCGGCAGGAAGATTCTAACTGCACAGCGGCAGTCGCACTTCCATGCCGGGACCGGTGTCTCATTTCAGAGACCTGCGCTCAGCGCAAGGTCACTTGGGAGCGTTCTCGGTTTCGACCTTGGTCTTGCCGTCGATGATCTCCTGCTTGATCTTCTCGACACCCTGCTTGACTTCGTCCGACACCTTGTCTTCGTAGTCGTGGAACGGAGCGATCGACACGCCTTCGTTCTTGAGGTCGCCGACGTAGGGTTCGCCGGTGAACTTGTCTTCGGAGGCTTCCTTGGCGCTGTCGTAGACGGCGTTCGACATTTCCTTGAGCACCGAGGTCAGCATGAGGTCGCCGTATTCGGTGGTTTCGTAGCCGTCAGCGTCAACCCACACAAGCGAAACATCGCCGTGCTTCTTGGCGGACTCAGCGGCACCCAGGCCGACGGGGCCTGCCACGGGCATGACGATGTCAGCACCCTGCGAAATGAACTGGTCGGTCAGAGCCTGGCCCTGACCCTGGTCCGAGAAGTTTCCGACGAACGAGCCCTTCTGCTTCTCCTTGTCCCAGCCGAGCAGTTCAACCTTGCCGTCGTGGTCTTCGTTGTAGCGGTCCACACCGTCAGCGAAGCCGTCCATGAAGATCGACACGGAAGGAATCTGCATACCGCCGAAGGTTGCGACCTTGCCGGTTTCGGAAGTGCCGGCAGCAACGTAGCCGGCGAGGTAGGCGGCTTCAGCGGTGTTGAACACCAGCGGCTTGGCGTTGTCGTATTCGACGGTTTCGCCGTTTTCGTCCGCGAAGTAGGAGTCGACGAGCGCGTATTCGATGTCGCTGTTCTGTGCGGCCGACTTGCCGAGCTCAGCAGCGAGGTTGTAGCCCACACCGTAGATGATGTTGCAGCCGTTCTGCACCATGGTGTCGACGTTCTGCGAGTAGTCCGACTTGTCCTTGGATTCGGCGACTGCTTCCTGCAGGCCGAAGTCCTTCACGGCGCGGTCGAAGCCGTCCTTCGACGACTGGTTGAACGACTTGTCATCCCAACCGCCTTCGTCAGAGATGATGCATGCCTTGAAGTCAGACTTCTCGGCGTCGGCGCCGCCTTCGGGGGCTTCGCCACAGGCGGAAAGAGCGAGAGCTGCGGTCGCGAAAACGGCGACGGCAGGAGCGAGGAATTTGCGCTTCACAGTCACTTCCTTAGAACGACGCACCGTGCGAGGGGATCGATCGAAGCTCTCTAAGCACAGCTTTCTGAACAGCCCGCGCGTGATGCGTGCAGTGATATTACGCCTTCAAGAATACTGGAAGAACACCCAGGATTTCGTGAGGGGATGCTCAGCACCTAGCCGGAGACACAGCGCGCCCGGTATTGCAAGAGTCAACGGGGCGTGATCTTCAGCACACTCGCATCTCGCTATCCGAAATAGCGCCCCCGAGTTCTCGGCGTTTTCACTGATCAACACCGATTCCAAGGCTCTTTGAATCCCAAAAGACGGACAAGCTTTCAGAAATCACCGAGCTTCCCCAATTAGGATGAGGCCCATGCTTCCGGAATCCCTTAACCGCCTGTTCGACACTGCCGGAAATCAGCAGTTTCCGTCGGACTCTGAATTCAATGCGGAACTTGCGCATCTGGTTCACGCCAATATGGCGCAGACCAATCTCATTCGCACCGCGCAGGCGCATTTCGCGCGTCGTCACGGCCTCAACCTCGTTGACTTCACCGTCCTGACCGAGATCATCCACGCGACAGACGAACGCACCACCGTCACTCCCGGCTTCATCAGCGAACGCCTAGCGCTTTCGGCTTCAACCCTGACCTCGATTCTTGAGCGTCTGGTCTCCCGCCGTCTGCTGGTGCGCGAACGCGACACGGCCGACAAGCGTCGGATCGCAGTCAGCTACACGGCAGATGCCGCGAAGCTCGTCACAGACTTCTACAGCTCGGTTGGCAAAATCTACGCGGCAGCTTTCGCCGACGAGGGCAAAACAGAAGAGGCCCTCGAACTGACGCAGAAGCTCGAAGACGCCAACCGGTCCCTCTACGAATCTCTGCGCGACCGCATCCTCTGACCGCCTGCCGGCACCGGGACTCAATCCCAAGGAGCCGACAGCTCATATTCATCCAACAGCTGGGGTCCGCACCAACAGGTGCGGACCCCAGTTCTATCCCCTGCCCCAGCGGACCAGGAGGCGCAGGATCAAGCGGCAGCTTCCACCTCGGCAGCTTGGGAGTGCGGTTTGCTGGGCCACCAGATCTTGTCGCCGATCAGGGTGAACACGGCCGGCACGATGACAGTGCGCACCAGCAGCGTGTCGATCAGCACGCCGATTCCCACGATCAGGCCCAGCTGACCCAGGGTGACCAGCGGCAGCACGCCAAGAGCGGCGAAAACAGCGGCGAGGACAATGCCCGCGCTCGTAATGACCCCACCGGTGTGGGTGACCGCTTCGACCATCCCCTTCGCGGTGCCGTGCTCAGCGGCCTCGCGGCGGGCGCGGTGCACCAGGAAGATGGTGTAGTCAATGCCGAGTGCCACAAGGAACAGGAACGACAGAAGCGGAACCTGCAGGTCGAGCGCCTCGCTGCCGAGGACCACGCGGCTGAGAACCCAACCCGCACCGATCGCAGCGAGCGCACTGGCGGCGTTGATCGCCAACAGAACGAACGGGGCGAGCGCGGAGCGGGCCACGAAGAACAGCACGACGAGCGTCACTCCGAGGATCAGCGGGACGATGAGTGCGAAGTCCTGGGCGTTACCAGCACGCGCATCGACATCCGCTGCGACCTGTCCGCCGACGAGGGCATCAGCTCCGTCAACCGCGCCGACGGCTTCGCGCAGCTCATCAATCTGGGCGAGGCTCTCGTCGGTGCTCGGGCTGTAGTCGCTGGTCACCATGATCTTCGACAGACCATTGTGCGTGTCGATTTCACCGGCGCGGACGATTCCATCGCGGTCTTCCACCGCTGCTACGACGTCGTCAGCTTTGTCTTCGTTTGCCACGATCAGGATCGGCTGGGCCTCCCCTGGCGGGAAATGCTGCGACAGGGTTTCCAGACCGGCGGCGGACTCCGACTGCACGCGGAAGCGATCCAGCTGGTCAAGCCCGACCTTCACGCCGAACAGGCCGGAGGCCATGATGGCCAGCAGGGCGATGCCGGCACCGGCTGACACCAGCGGACGGCGCACAACAGCGGTCGCTACACGGCGCCACACCCCATCCCGGCGCCCCTTGGTCCCGCAGCGCGGGATCGAGGGCCAGAAGGCGCCTCGTCCGACGATGGCGAGCATCGGCGGCAGCAGAAGAAGAACACCGGCCAGAGCGGTCAGCAGACCGATTGCCGAGGTGATGCCCAGGCCGTGCGTGCCGGGAATGACGGCCAGCACCAGGGTCAGCAGGGACAGCACAACCGTGAGGTTCGAGGCGAGAATCGCACCGACTGTGTGCTTCCAGGCGACCGCCAGGGCTGCGCGGTGATCGGTGTGGCGCAGCAGCTCTTCGCGGTAGCGCGAAATGAGCAGCAGCGCATAGTTCGTGCCCGCACCGAAGACGAGCACGCTGATGATGCCGGCATCAAACTGCAGGTTCCACGCTTGGCCGGCAGCCGCGGTGAGACGGCCCGCAAGACCATCGGCCAGGCCGACCGCGATCAGCGGCACCAGCCACAGGATCGGCGAACGGTAGGTGACGATCAGCAGAACGGCGACGATCGCAATCGTCACCGCCAGCAGCGTGAAGTCCGCACCGTCGAAGGCGGCTGCAACATCCGCGCCGAAGGCCGGTCCGCCGGTGACTTCCAGTTTGAGGTCAGTCGGGCCGTGTTCGGCGACTGTGCTGCGCAAGTCCCCGATGACTTCGGCGTTCGCGGTGTTGGATTCGCCGGTCGTGATCGGCACGAGGAGCACAGCCGCTTCGCCGTCTTCGCTGAGGATAGGGTCTGAGGCCTCACCGTCATTGGATGCGGTGGTTTCGTTCAGCGTGCCGGCGAGATCTTTCAGCGCTTTCGTCTGCCTATCGGTGATTTCCCCGCCGTCGCGCGCGGTGGCCACAATGAGCACGGACTGTTCGTCCGCGCCGGGAAATTCGTCGAGCAGGGCCTGAGCCCGTTGGGACTCGGATTCGGGCGGGGCCTGTTCGCTGGCTTCGGGTGCTTTCGCCGAACCGAAAACGCCGAACAGCACTCCCATCACCACGAGCCCGATGATGAGCGTGAGCCACGAACCCTTCTTGGATGTGATTCTGTCTGCAAAGCCGTGTCGTTCCATGCTTCCAGTTCACCGAAAACACGGGGCGATTCCATCGGTGCTTCGGCTAGACCGGAGTCATACTTTTGGCTGACACGGGGTTGGCTTCAGTTGGGTTGGTGCTGCCGCCGCGGGGCGGCTGGCAGGGGGGGGCGGCTTGGCAAGGGGCGGCTGACCAGCTGCCGCGGGGCGGCTGACCAGCTGCCGCGGCCTGTTCAGCTGTCTTCGAGCAGGTCAGACAGTTCGAGCCAGCGCTCTTCGAGCTGTTCGGCTTCTTCGCGGTGGCCACGCAGCTCTTCACCGAGCGCCTGCAGGCCTTCGAAGTCGGTCTGGTCGTGTTCGCCGAGCCGTTCGAGCACCTTCTCGATTTCGCCGTTGACCCGTTCGAGCCGGCGTTCGATCGCGCCGACTTCTTTGCGCTTGGCGTGCCTCTCGGCACCGGTCAGGCCGCTGCTTTCTGAAGCTCCCGAGGTGCCGCTCCCCTGGCTCTTGGAAGCTCGGCTGCCGTTTCCGTCGTCATCGGAACCGTCGAGTTCAGCTGCCAGCTTCAGGTATTCGTCGATTCCGCCGGGCACGTGGCGCAGTGTGCCGTCGAGGATGGCGTACTGCTGATCGGTGACGCGCTCAATGAGGTAGCGGTCGTGGGACACGACGATGAGTGTGCCCGGCCAGGAGTCCATGAGGTCTTCCATGGCGGCGAGCATGTCGGCATCGACGTCGTTGGTCGGTTCGTCCAGCAGGATGACGTTGGGTTCGTCCAGCAGCAACAGCAGCAGCTGGAGGCGCTTCTTCTGTCCGCCGGAGAGATCTTCAACGTAGGAGGACAGGTGTGCCCGCTGGAAGCCCAGGCGCTCCAGAAGCTGTGCCGGGGTGTGGTCTTTGCCGTCGATTTCGAAGCTCGTCTTGGTCCGCGCCAGCACTTCGCGCACACGGTCGCGGCCGATGTCGGCAAGCTGGGAGAACTGCTGGTCGAGCACGCCGAGTTTGACGGTTTTGCCGTGTTTGATTCGCCCGTCGGTTGGCTGCAGGCTGCCGGCGATCAGCCCCAGGAGCGTTGATTTTCCAGAGCCGTTGCGGCCCAGGATTCCGGTGCGCTCACCCGGGGCGATCCGCCACGTGACATTCGTGAGCACGTAGCCGTCCGGGTAGGCGAAGGCCACGTCTTCAAGGTCGACGACGTCCTTGCCCAGGCGCGACACCGCGAGGCGTTTGAGTTCGAGTGAGTCGCGCACCGGCGGGACGTCAGCAATGAGCTGGTTGGCTGCCTCAACGCGGAACTTCGGCTTGGAGGTGCGGGCGGGAGCGCCGCGACGCAGCCAAGCGAGTTCTTTGCGCATGAGGTTCTGGCGCTTGGCTTCTGCCGCTGCGGCAAGGCGGTCACGTTCGACCCGCTGCAGGACATAGGCCGCGTAGCCGCCCTCAAACTGGTCGACCGTGCCGTCGTGGACTTCCCACGTGTCGGTGCTGACCTCATCGAGGAACCACCTGTCGTGGGTGACCACCATGAGTCCGCCTGAGTTCTTGGGCCAGCGTTTGTTGAGGTGCCCGGCCAGCCAGGCAATGCCCTCAACATCGAGGTGGTTGGTCGGTTCGTCGAGTGCCAGAACATCCCAGTCGCCGACCAACAGTGCGGCGAGCGCCACGCGTCTGCGCTGTCCGCCGGAAAGCGCGGAGACCTTCCGGTCCCAGTCAAGGTCGCCCACGAGGCCTGCGATGATGTCGCGGATGTTGGCATCGGAGGCCCATTCGTATTCGGGGCGGTCGCCCACGATTGCTGTGCCGACGGTGTCATCAGGGTTGAGGTTGTCGGTCTGGGTGAGAACTCCCACGCGCAGACCGCCGCGCTGAGTCACGCGGCCGGAATCGGGTTCCAGCTGGCCGGTCAGCAGCGCCATGAGCGTTGATTTGCCGTCGCCGTTGCGGCCGACGATGCCGATGCGGTCGCCTTCGTGGATTCCGATGGTGAGCGAATCGAAGACGGTTTTCGTGGGATAGTCCAGCGAAATGTCTTCGGCTCCGATCAGATGTGCCACGGCGCGTCCTTCCTGCAGTCAGCGGCTGAGGCGTTTCAGCCGTCGTCTCAGTCTATTGGTCGCGACCACAGACCAGCGGGGAGGTTCAGTGTTCGAGCAGACACAGTCTGCGGCGAGGCACAGCCGTACGCGAGCCGTAATCCTCAGCTCTCAGTCTTCAACTACGTGGGCTCCGGGTGCTGGGCCCGATGTGCGCACAACATTGCGCACGGACGTGCTGGCTTCGAGCATGACCGCAAGATCGAGTGCGTGAGTGTCGTCTTCGACGAGGAATGCGACCGTCGGCCCCGAACCGGACACGAGTCCCCCGAGAGCCTCGGCTTCACGGCCGGTTTCCAGCACCTCGCGCAGTTGGGGAAGCATGTCGCAGGCGGCGGCTTCGAGGTCGTTGTGGAGTGCCTCGGCCAGCTGGTGCGGATCCCCGGAGACGAAAGCGGCGACCGCGGCTTCCGCATCGAGAGTCGGGCCCGGTGCGCGACCCTCGGCGCGCATCTGATCGAGCCGACCGTAGACGTTCGGGGTTGACAGTTCGCTTGCCGAGGTTGCCAGCACCCAGTGGAACTGCGCATCGGACATGACGGTGGCGAGCTCGTCGCCGCGGCCGGTGCCGATAGCCGTGCCGCCCATGAGGGCAAACGGGACGTCCGCTCCGAGAGTCGCTGCTGTGTCGTGGAGCAGCTGCGGGTCGTCCAGGCCGATCCACGCGGCGTAGGCCACGAGCGCTGCTGCAGCGTCGGCAGAACCACCGCCCATACCGCCGGCAACCGGCACGTTCTTGTCGATGGCAATGTCGACGGGGACATGGGTGTCGGTCGCCTGCGCGAGAGCGCTCACGGCCTTCCGGGCCAGGTTCCGGTCATCACAGGGAATGGATGACGAGGAGTAGGGGCCTGCCACTGTCACCTTCGGGTTGGCGGGGTCGTCGGCTTCTGTCAGTGCGATGGTTTCGCGCACATTGAGGGCGTGGAAGACGGTGACGAGGTCGTGGTAGCCATCGTCGCCAGCCTCGCCGACGCCGAGCATTGCATTGACTTTGCCGTGAGCGGTGGCCCGGATCATGTGGCTCCTCTGATTGCTTGAGTCCACACTATCGGCTGAAGCGGATTTGTCAGGTGGAACGGGGTTTTTGTCAGGTCGAGCGGGGCCTGTGCTTCGGCTGCTTCGGCGCGGGTCAGGCTTGCGCTTCGGCGCGGGCGAGCGCGATGAAGTCTTCGATCGCGAGGGTTTCGCCGCGTGCCTGCGGGCTGATGCCTGCGGCTTCAAGAACCTTCTGAGAGGCTTCTCCCCCGCCGAATACACCGCTGAGGGCAGCACGCAGGGTTTTGCGCCGTTGCGCGAAGGCCGCGTCGATGAGCGCGAAGACGCGGTCCCGCTCAACCTGGTCGGCTCCCGGCAACGGCTGGGTGTGGCGGACGATCCGCACGAGTCCCGATCCGATGTTCGGTGCGGGCCAGAAGATGTTCTTCCCTATGTCAGAGCCTCGGGTTACGGTTCCGTACCACTGGGCTTTGAGGCTGGGCACACCGTAGACCCTGTTGCCCGGGCGGGCCGCCAGCCGGTCCGCGACTTCTGCCTGCACCATGACAAGCACATTGTCGATAGAAGGGAACTGCGCCAGGAAGTGCAGAAGCACCGGGACGGCCACGTTGTACGGCAGGTTCGCCACGAGTGCCCGCGGTTCGGCGGGCAGTTCGGTCACGTGCAGGGCGTCGCCGACCACCAGGTCGAACGCGGCGTCAGGACCGTGGAGTTCTTCTACTGTCCGCGGCAGGCGCGAGGCCAAAAGCTCATCGAGTTCGACGGCGACCACCGGGTGACCCGCCTCCAAGAGCCCCAGAGTGAGCGAGCCCAAGCCGGGCCCCACCTCGGCAACGGTGATGCCGGGTTCCAACTGTGCTTCGGCGACGATCATGCGCACCGTGTTGGGGTCGATCACGAAGTTCTGGCCGCGCTGTTTGGTGGGGCGCAGGCCCAGTGCCGCGGCGATCTCGCGCACAGTGCGGGCGGTCAGGAGGGTAGTCACGCTCCTAGCCTATAGGCTCGAGGGCATGGATCCTCAGACTGCCGCTGCCCTGCTCAACCCGGATGTGCTGGCTGTTCTCGACTCAATTGAGTACAGCCGCGCCGAGGAAATGCAGACGCAGCAGAGGCTGCGCAAGCAAGGGCTGGCACCGGAGGTTGCGGCGGCCGTCATGACTCAGGCGCAGCTGCGGGTTGAGGCACGTGCCAAGTTCGGGCCGTTTGCCGATTCCATGCTGTTCACCCGCGACGGACTGGGACAGGCCACCCGATTGCCGGTTGCTGCGATGCACGCCAAGCGGATGCACCGGGGTGGGCCTGGGCTGATTGCGGACCTCGGCTGCGGGATCGGGGCGGATGCTCTGGCTTTTGCCGGTGTGGGCGAGGCGTCCGTGTATGCGTGTGATGCTGACGAAGTCACCGCCGCACTTGCCGCATACAACCTGCGGCCGTTTGATGCGGTTGCCGAGCACGCCCGCGCTGAGGATTTCGATCTTGCTCGCGCTGATGCGCTGTGGCTGGATCCGGCGCGGCGCAGGGGGACGAACGCTGATGGTTCCGCGTTCCGTCTATCTGATCCGGAGGCTTTTTCGCCGAGTCTGTCCTGGGCGTTTGCGGCTGCCCGGCGCGTGCCGAGTGTCGGCATCAAGCTCGGCCCCGCTTTGGACCACAGTCTTGTGCCGGACGGTTGGGAGGCGCAGTGGGCCTCGCACCGGGGCGATGTTGTTGAGGTTGCGCTGTTCCACGGCCGCGCTCAGGAACGTGAGGGACGAGCTGCCCTCATCATGGGTGACGAAGGCTCTCTGACGGTGACGGAAGCTGATCTGCCAACGGACGAGGTGCCAGTCGCCGCTGTTGGCGACTACCTGTTTGAGCCGGACGGCGCTGTCATTCGGTCCGGCCTGGTGCAGGCTCTGTGCGGTCCGCTGGGTGCGCACAGAATTCATGAGTCGATTGCGTATCTGTCCGGCGATCGTCCTGCTGAAGGACCTGTTGCCCAGGCGGTTTCACAGTACCGGGTGGAGGATGTTCTGCCCGCCGGGATCAAAGCCGTGCGGGGCGCGCTGGCGGATCGCGGGATCAATCAGGTGGTCATCAAGAAGCGCGGCATGGACATTGACCCTGCCCAAGTCCGCCGCCAGCTGAAGCTGAGGCCGGCTAAGAAAGGTCAGTCGGCCAAGTCTGCTGTTGTCATCTTCACTCGCGTGGGTGACCAGCGCTGCGCCATCCTCGCCCACGAAGAGTGAGGTCGCCGGCGCAGACTTGCGCTTTAATGCAAACTCACGCGGCAATGCGGTGCACTCACGCCACGCCACATTTGCGTTTTAATGCAGACTCACGCGCAAATGCGCCGCAACAACGCGTGACTCTGCATTAAAGCGTGAATCTGCGCCGGTGGCAGGGCGAAAAGATGCTGGCCACCGCAGCCCTACCCAACACAACCCCAACCAAACCAATCAGACGC
>NZ_KV789351.1:41870-42122 GCF_001807555.1 Brevibacterium sp. HMSC08F02
AACAACGCGCAAAACTGCATTAAAGCGTGAATCTGCGCCAGAGCCAGAGCGAAAAGATGCTGGCCACCGCAGCCCCACCCAACACAACCCCAACCAAACCAATCAGACGCGAACGCCGGAGCTCCACCTCGTCAGTCAGCGGCGTCGCTGGCCGGCGGGAAGGCACTTCAACCAGCCAGACCACGCCACACTTGCGCTTTAATGCAAACTCACGCGCTAATGCGCCGCAACAACGCGCAAAACTGCATTAAA
>NZ_KV789351.1:42142-72573 GCF_001807555.1 Brevibacterium sp. HMSC08F02
GCTCCACCTCGTCAGTCAGCGGCGTCGCTGGCCGACAGGAAGGCACCGCAACCAACCAGACCACGCCAGACTTGCGCGCTAATGCAAACTCACGCGCAAATGCGCCGCAACAACGCGCAAAACTGCATTAAAGCGTGAATCTAGGCCGGCTGGAGGGGCACGAGGTGGAAGGCCGGTCTCGCTGGAAAGGCTGGTTTGGCTGCCAGCAGCTGGGCTGGCGCGGCTAGCCGCACTTGGGCGGTTTTACGCCTGAAAGTGTGATTGGCATCTGCGCGGATGCCTCAAGTTCGCCTGCCAGATAGTCGGCAACGGCGTTCATGGCGTACTCGGTATCGGCGTATGTGACCAGCACGGTGCCCGCGTTTCCAGCAGCCGAAGCGACCTTCCACGGACCGCCCATACCCACGACGACGTCCGCCCCGCCACCGGACGAGCTTTCAGTTCCGTCGACCAGCTTCACGCGCGTACCGCCACCAGTCTCAATGCCGTGTTCCTTCAGGGCTTTCTTCAGCGCCTCGGCAGCAGCCGGCGGGCCGGATACTGACACGCTTTGTACTGGCTCGGCTGAACAGCTTCCGGCCAGAACAGTGAGTGATTCGCGGCCGACCTCGTTGAAAACATCGTCCGCCGGCTTCTGGCCGCCGTCGCCATCGCCGCCGTCACCGCCGCCGTCACCACCGTCACCAGTGCCCGCGCCACCATCGGCAGCACCAGCCTCGCCAGCAGCCCGTTCCTGCCACAGACTCATGGCAACAACGCGCTCAGCCTTGGCTCGCATGTCCTTTTCAGACAGATCGCCCGAATCCACTGCCTTCTTCACGGCCTGCACAGCAGCATCCAGATCAGGTGGCATGAGCGCGAGGTCCGCTCCGGCTTTCAATGCTTCAACAGTCTCTTGACCTGCGGGAACACCCTTCGTAATGGCTCCCATGTTGAGCCCATCGGTCACCGCAACCCCGTCAAAGCCAAGCTCATCCCGCAGCGCTTCATACACCTCAGGGTTGAGCGAAGCCGGTTTGTCACCGGCCCCGGCAACCCGCATGTGCCCCACCAAAACTGAGGGCACACCGGCTTCGATTGCCGCTTCGAACGGCTCCCATTCGGTGTCGCTGTATTCCTCAAGAGCTTTCTTCGATTCGGGCAGATCAACATGCGAATCAACTGTCAGCTGCCCGTGGCCCGGAAAGTGCTTGGCGCTCGATCCAATACCAGCCGCCAGGTACCCCTTGACGGCCGGTTCGACCGCACCGACAACAGTCTCCTGGCTGCCCCCTGCCGCACGAACATTGACTGCTGGGTCTTTCTGTCCGACCGTGACATCAGCAACCGGCGCCCAGTTGATCGTGAATCCCAAATCAGCCAACTGCGCACCCTGCGCTTCCATCGCATCCTGGGTCAGTTCAGCATCTCCAGCCGCCCCGAACGCCATAAGAGGCGGGAAGCTGTAAGCGGCAGATTTGAGCCTGGCCACCGGCCCGCCTTCCTGGTCAACGCTCAGCTGCACGGGCCACGCACGCTCCCCCGCGGCTTCCCGCAAAGCACCCGTGTAATCCTTCACGTCCTCGGGCTCAGCACCGTCCGGCAGGTTGTAGCCCATGACGATCACCCCGGCCAGGCTGTTCTTCTTGACCATCTGCCCGGCAACCGCAGGGTCCACACCGTCATATGTGCCCATAATCGTCGCGCCGACCAGCTGGTCGGCACTCATCTTCTGGACGATCTCGCGGGCTTTCTGCCGGTCTTCTTCACTGACCCCTGACGAGGCGGAGGCTGTCTCTTCTGCCGTGCTCGGCTCCGCTGGGGTCGGCGAGGTGGGCTGGCCCTGCCCCGAACATCCTGCAAGAACCAGGACGCTTACGGTCAGAGCAGAAATGAATCTAAGCGCGCGCATCTGTGAGAGTCTAGTGGGACTGGCTGTTGTCCGTATGAACAAAGGATTGCCGTATGTCGCTCATCACCGCCGATGCGCTCAAAGCCGCTCTT
Organism: Brevibacterium sp. HMSC08F02; assembly: GCF_001807555.1. Lineage (NCBI taxonomy): Bacteria > Bacillati > Actinomycetota > Actinomycetes > Micrococcales > Brevibacteriaceae > Brevibacterium > Brevibacterium sp. HMSC08F02. Next base: position 44,126 of record NZ_KV789351.1, read on the forward strand.
GCTGACGCCGATGCCGCAGCCCGAACTGTCATCCTCGACGTCCGCTGGACTCTGCCGAAGCCCAACGGGGCTGACGACTACGCGGCAGGGCATATTCCCGGCGCCCAGTACGCCGACCTTGACACCCAGCTGTCGGGAACATCTGACGATCCCACTTTGGGCCGCCACCCGCTGCCGGCCCCAGCCGACCTGCAGGAGACCATCCGAGCGTGGGGCATCACTCCTGATTCCACTGTCGTTGTGTACGACGACAACAGCTCCTTAGGTGCCGCTCGCGGCTGGTGGATTCTGCGTTGGGCGGGCCTGCAGGATGTGCGCGTGCTCGATGGAGGGCTGAACGCTTGGAAGGCCGCCGGCGGTGAGCTTTCAACCGAAACCCCGCAGCCAGCACCGTCAGACATCACGATCACAACCGGGCAAATGCCGACCGTCGATGCCGACCAGGCCGCCGCAACAGCGGCACTGGGCACGCTCATCGACGCGCGTCCGTCGGCGCGCTTCCGCGGCGAAGATGACTCCATGGATCCGCGCGCAGGCCACATTCCCGGCGCTCTCAACCGCCCGGCCACTGAAAACTACCGCGACGGTGCACTGCTGCCGAAGGAAGAACTCGCAGCCCAGTTCGCGGATCTCGGCGCGGACAACGGTGCGGTGGTTGCCTACTGCGGTTCTGGCGTGACGGCGTGCAGCAACATCTTGGCGCTTGAGCAGATCGGGGTGCGGGCTTCCCTGTACTCCCCCAGCTGGTCCGGGTGGTCGGCCGATGAATCCCGCCCCGTCGCCAAAGGCTGAAGGACTGCCAATCCACCTGCGCTCCAAGCGCGCCAAAGGCTGTCGCTCACTTCACCAACTGCACGACCGGATAATCTGTCCGCCCAGCGCGCAGAAAACCGGTGTTACCTGCTGGTTAGATTAGGATGTCCGCATGCTTTCTTTTGCCTCGTCCCCTCAGTCGACACTGGGAGCGGAATGGGAACTCGCGATAGTCGATGCCGAAGACTTCTCTTTGGCATCCCGCGCCCCTGAAATCCTCGAGGCGCTCAAAGCAGAGGGCACGGATCACCTCCAGGGCAAGATCGTGGGCGAAATGCTCACGAACACCGTCGAAATCGTCAGCGGGGTGCAGACTGACGTTGCCGGCATCACGGCTGATTTGAGCGAGTCTCTCGATTACCTGCGAAGCATCCTGGCACCTCGTGGGCTTGATGTTCTGTCCGCCGGAACCCACCCCTTCTCCCCCTGGTGGGAACAAGAAGTCACACCGGCCTACCGCTACGAAGAGCTGGTCAACCGCACCCAGTGGTGGGGCCGGCAGATGCTGATCTTCGGCGTGCACACCCACGTGGGCATTGCCAATCGCGATCACGTCATGCCGATTGTCCGCGCTCTCATGGCCTATGTCCCGCATCTGGAGGCCGTCAGCGCATCCAGCCCCTTCTGGGCCGGCCACGACACGCACTACGCCTCTAACCGCGCCATGCTCTTCCAGCAGCTGCCCACGGCCGGCCTGCCGTTCCAGCTGAAGAACTGGGACGAATACGAGGACTACATCGGCGACATGCTGCACACCGGCGTGGTCGATTCCATCAACGAAATCCGCTGGGACATCCGCCCGGCACCGGGTTGGGGAACCGTCGAGATCCGCGTGTGCGACGGCATCCCGACCATGGCGGAGCTGGCGGCCGTGACGGCCTTCGTGCAGTGCCTGGTTCACGACATGTCGCAGCGCCTGGACCGCGGCGAAGAGCTCAACTTCATGCCGGACTGGTTCCACCGCGAAAACAAGTGGCGCTCAGCTCGCTACGGCATGGACACGATCATCATCGAAAACGCCGCCTGCGACGAACGTCTGGTCACGGACGTCATTGCTGACGAGGTGGAGCGACTGGCCCCGATCGCTGAGGAACTCGGGTGCTCGGCTGAGCTGGAATCGATGCTGTCATTTGCCCGCGTTGGAGCCTCCTACCAGCGGCAGAAGAAGGTATTTGAAGAAACCGGCCGTATGGAAGACGTTGCCGGTCTTCTGGTTGAGGAAATGCGGGCCGGAAAACCGGCTGGCTGGTAAGTCTCAGCCTTACTCAGCGACATGCTGGCGCAGCACCTGCAGCAACTCCGGCCATGCGGCGGCAAAGCCCGGATGAAGTTCGTAGTCGGCGACCGCGTCTAGCGGCACCCACCGCAATTCAATGCTTTCGGCATCCGCCACGTGAGCCTCAAGCCTCTGCGTGACCTGCGTGATGACCGTCGTGTAGGCCCAGCCGTCTTTGTCCACCCGATACTCGCCGATGACCGTGATGCCTTCGCCGTTTGGTCCGGGCACACCGGTTTCTTCCCAGCATTCGCGGATCGCACCCTGCTTAGGTGTTTCGCCTTCGTCGAGCGCACCGCCGGGAATTCCCCACGTGCCGCCCTGGGCTGACCACACGGCGCGGTGCTGCAGCAGAACTCCGCGGTCGGGGTCGTGGATGAGCAGACCGGCTGCGCCGAACAGACCCCAGAAGCGTCCCTGCGGTGTTTCCACCCAGCCGTCACCGGTGCGGCGCTGCTGCCGCAGGTGTTCTTCCGGTGGGCGTGAGTCGCGAGCGCTGGCAGGACCTTCAGACGACAACCTGGTCAACCTCCAATGAACTTGTCACTCCGAAATCCGGTGCTGAGGGCTGTTTTCCGCGGGCGACCACGTGTGCACCGAGTGCTGCCATCATCGCCCCGTTGTCGGTGCACAGGCTCAGCGGCGGGATGAGCAGGGAAATGCCCTCATCGGCACAGCGCCTACTCAGCTTGTCGCGCAGACGGCGGTTGGCGGCAACTCCCCCACCCAGAAGAACCCGTTTGATGCCGGTGTCTTCGCAGGCCAGGAGGGTTTTGCGCACCAACACGTCGACCACGGCCTCTTCAAAGGACGCGGCGATGTCAGCCAGGCGTACGCGCTGGGATTCCGGCTTGGTCTTCTCGGCTTCAACAGCCCGCAGCGCTGCCGTCTTCAGACCGGAGAACGAAAACGCGTAACGACGTTCGGGGTCACGCAGGTCCTTTGCGGTCATGAGTCCGCGCGGGAACTTCACAGCCGTCGGGTCACCCGGAACGCCGTCGTCAAAACCACCCGCGGCGGCCTTTGAAATGTTCGGCCCACCCGGATAGTCAAGGCCCAACAGGCGGGCCGTCTTGTCGAAGGCCTCGCCCGCGGCATCGTCGATTGTGGAGCCCAGGAGCTCAATCCCGTCCACCAGGTCGGTGATCTTGAGGATTTCCGTGTGTCCGCCCGACACGAGCAGAGCAATAGTCGGCAGTTCAAGACCGGAGCCGGGCTCCGCCTCGTCAGAGGAAGTGTCCAAGGTTGCGGCAGCAACGTGACCGGCCAGGTGGTTCAGCCCGTACAGGGGTTTGCCGGTGGCGGCCGCGAGCCCCTTAGCCGCGCTGACTCCCACCATGAGCGCACCGGACAGACCGGGTCCCGCGGTGACGCACAGCGCGTCAATATCATCGAGCGTCACACCTGCGGTTTCCAGGGCCTGGGTGAGCGTCGGAGCGAAAGCCTGCACGTGGGCGCGCGATGCGACTTCCGGGACCACCCCGCCGAAGCGCACGTGTTCGTCCATCGACGACGCCACCGTGTTCGCCAACAGGGTGCTGCCGCGGACAATGCCGACCCCGGTTTCATCGCACGAGGTCTCAATGCCCAGGATGAGCGGCTCAGTCATCGTCGCCGTCATCGCCTTCCGGAGCCTGCGCGGAGCCGGTCTGGACGGTTTCGGCGCCGAATTCGTCGACTGCCAGCTGGGTATAGCGGGCGTAGAGTGCGGCTTCGCTTTCAGATCCGGTGAGATCGGCGGCAGCAAAAGTGCCGGCCAACAGGCGCAGGTGCGTATCCCACACCGGGCCGACCTGCGGGATGAGCTGGGCCGCTTCTTCGTCAGATGCGTAGGTGTGGGCGGCTGTCACGGTCACGCTGGGGTGATCGCTTGGCTGTGCGCCGGCCTGGCCGGGTGCAGCTTCTGACAGGCGCACGCTGATGCGGCCAAGCCCGCCGAGTTCCACCAGCACGTGGTCGTCTTCGACGCAGGACAGCACGTGGGCCGTCAGGGGGCTTCCCTCAAAGTCGAACTCGATTGCGCTGACATCCGAGGCGCCGCCGGCTTCCGCGCCGTCGCTCACCTCCGCGGCACCACTGGCTTCCGAGGTGCCCTCTCCCTGATCAGCGTCGTCGTCTTGGACTGGATGGAAGGGGGCGAACCACAGCGCACATTCCATAGGACTGGTGATGCGCTTCCACACGGTGTGGAGGTCGGCGCTGATAGCTGTTTCGAGCACAAGGTCTGTGCCGTCTTCCCACTGTGTGATGGATGCCGAAATCATGCTCACAAGCCTAGCAACGACGCCCGCATAACCAGCGCGTCAGCGCCCGTGTAATAGCCGGGCCGGGTGTTCAGAACAGCAAAGCCGAACGCCTCGTACAGCCCCAGAGCAGCAGTGTTGTCACTGCGCACGTCGAGGTACACCGCCTCGACCCCACGGGTACGGGCAGTATCCAGGAGGGATTCCAGGAGGAGGCGACCGGCACCTCGACCCCGGATGTTCGGGTGGGTGGCGATTGTGAGGATCTCAGCTTCTTTGCCGCTGATACTCAGGCCGGCGAAACCGGCCAGGCCCTGCTCGGTGTGCGCGGCAATGAGGAACACCGTTGGGCTTGCCGCCTGCGTCCAGAAGAAGTCTTCGCTCCAGGCGTCCGGGCCGAAGATTTCGCGGTCCATTGCGGCGGCGGTGGGAATGTCCCACCACTGAAGGGGACTCAGTGTGACGGTCATAGCTGCTGGGTGTTTGCGTGTTGGCCGGTCAGGTGCGGTCAGCGGCCGGGCAGCGGTTTGGCGTCAGGTTCGCGCAGGTACAGCGGGATGGGCTCCAGCTGCTCGCGCCCGGCGGCTTCCGTGCGGGCGGCGATCCGGGCGATGTCAGCCGCGAGCGCTTCGGTTGGGAAGCGCGGATCTGGTGCGCCGAGCACGTCAGCGTAGAGCTCAAAACCAGCGCCGATGCGGAGGACGGTCGGCTCTGTCGAGCCCGGTTCCTCGGAGCTGTTCTCTGTTTGGATGGGATCGCTGCTGTCAACTGGCCCGAGCCCCTTGAGTTCAGCGAGGTCGGCGGGTTTGGCCACGTCGGGACCTGCGGCAAGGACCGGCAGGCCGTCCTCGTCGAGTCCTGCGTATTCAGCCCAGTAGACCTCACGGCGGCGAGCATCCGAGGCAACCAGGATCCGCACGCTATCGACGTCTTCACCGTCAGCACGCAGCTGTTCGTACACCGCGAGTGCCAAACCGTCGTGCGAACGTACGCCCACTGTCCGCAAAGCGCGGCCCACGGCAAAGCCCAGGCCCGAGGCGATGCCTGCGCGCATACCGGTGAACGGTGCGGGCCCCACGCCGACGGCCACGAGTTCGGGTTCAGGCGCCTGCTTCAGCACATCAGTAAGTGCCGGGCCCAGAAGTTCAGCGTGACGGCGAGCGCGCGACTGCGCCCATTCGGCCTCAACGCGGTCATCGGCGACAACCGCGACGGAGGCCGCGGACGATGTATCGAGCGCGACGACAACCGGCGGCTTCGCGCCAGCACGCGGGGCTGTGCTGGGGTTGTGGGCGGTCACTGCATTGCCTCCTTCACGCGCGCCAAACGGCTCGTCCAGGATTCACCGAAGCCCTGCAGGGTCGCTGTGCGCTGACCGGATTCCGGGTCGGCGGAGTCCGGCCGGGTCAGGGTGATCTCCAGGTAGTCGTCGGCCAGTGATTCAGCCATGCCGGCGCCCCATTCGACGACGGTGACGACTTCGTCCTGTTCGGAGTCGAGGTCGAGGTCATCAAGTTCCGCGGCGTCTTCTAACCGGTAGGCGTCAACGTGGACGAGCCCCGGACCGTCGCCGATCGGCGGGTGTTCGCGGGCGATGATGAAGGTCGGTGAGGACACGCGCCCGCGCACGTTGAGGTGCGCGGCAAGCGACTGGGTGAACGTGGTCTTGCCCGCCCCGAGACCGCCGGTGAGGATGATGAGGTCCCCCGCCCGCAGCTGGGGTGCGAGTGCCGCTGCGAGTTCAGCCGTGCGGGCTTGGTTGCGCAGCTCGATGTCGATGCGGCTCACGCGGTCTCCCCGCTTTCGCTCGGCTCTCCGACCGCCCGGCCCGTCAGGACCCGCTCAACGCGGCTGCCGATTCCGGTGACGATTTCGTAGTTGATGGTTCCGCCCCATGCGCCCCAGTCGGCGGCGGTGGGCTCGCCGGAATCGCCGGGGCCGAAGATGGTCACTTCATCGCCGACACTCACGTCGGAGTCCAGGCCGACTTCCACCACAATCTGGTCCATGGCGATGCGGCCCACCTGCCGGTACTGGCGCCCGCCGATGAACACGCGCGCGGCGTTGGATGCCGAACGGGGCAGACCGTCGGCGTAGCCGCCGGCTACCAGCGCAAAGCGGGTGTCTGCTTCGCACGTGTAGGTCAGTCCGTAGCTGGCATGGCTGCCGCGGGCGACGTCCTTAAGCGCAATCACCTGCGATTTCAGCGTCATGGCCGGGCGCAGGCCCAGGCTTTCCGGAGTGCTGCCGGCAAAGGGGCTGAGCCCGTAGACGGCCAGACCTGTCCGCACGGCGTGTGCGGTCAGAGTGTCCGGTCCGGTGCCGATTGTCAGTGCCGCCGGTGAATTCGAGGCGTGGACGATGAGTTCGTCCGGGTGTCCCAGGTCTGGCTGGGAGAGGAGGAAACCGCGCAGTTTCGAGATCTCTTCGGTGAAGATGCTGTACTGGTGGTCGGTGAATTCGCTTCCCGGCTCATCGGCAACCGCCAGGTGAGTCATGGCGCCAACAATCTTCAGACCGGCGCGAACATCGTCGTCCAGCTGGGCCAGCTTACGCAGAAAGCCGTCGAACTGGCGCTCGGTCATCCCACCGCGGCCCAGCCCGGAGTCGATCTTGATGTGGATGCGCAGCGGGTTGTCCGTACTCTTCCGGGCGGCTTCGACGATGAACGGCAGCTGTTCGGCCGCACTGATGCCCACCTCAATGTTCTTCTGGGCAAGCCCAGCGAAGTCCACGCCGATAGGCATAAGCCAGCACAGAACAACAGTGGCAGCGGCACCTTCGAGCCCGTCGGCGGCGAGCCGCTCCAGAAGGTCGCGCACCTGCAGGGCTTCCGTCACGGTGGCGGTGCCGATTCGGCGTATTCCGGCTTCGACAAGCAAGGGAACAACATTTGTGATGCCGTGACCGTAGGCGTCGGCTTTGACGACGGGGATGACATCGGCTTCGCCCGCGTGTTCTCGCAGCACTGCGAGGTTGGTGCGGATGGCGTCACGGTCGATGAGCGCTTTCAGCAGCGACGGACCGTAGGCCGTTGTGGGCAGGAGATCAGTTGACGTTGGGGACACGCCTTGATCCTAACGCGCACGTGCTTTCAGCACAGCCTGCTCCACTGCTCGCGGCAAGCCGGAGGCGTGTGTTGCGGATTTCCCTGCCCTCCCGTGGAGCAGGACCGCGGCTGCCGCGGTCACGGCTGTCACACCGGGCTCGAGGCGCCGTTTGGCTGCCGCTCTTTCTGCCAGGAGCGCTGCGAGCACCCCCGTGAGCACGTCACCGGAACCTGCTGTTGCGAGGTTTGCTGAACCCGCCGGCGGCAGGTGGACGGTGCCGTCGGGTTCAGCGATGACGCTGCGGTGGCCTTTGAGCAGAACGACCGCGTCGAGTTCGCGGGCAGCGGTGCGGGCCCAGTACAACTGGTCTTCTTCGATCTGGCTGCGCTGCACGCTGTGGCCGCGTACTGTGAGCAGCCTTTCGAGTTCACCGGCGTGGGGCGTGATGATGCTGCCTTCCGCCAGGTGGTCGGGCAGGTGGTCAATCGCGCCGGCATCGGCGATGACGGGCTCGCCGCTTACGAACGCGGCGGCCATTCTGTCTTGGCTGGGACTTCCCGGGCCGACGGCCCACACCTGCACACGACCGTCAGCCGCTACGGCTTCTGGGACATGGGACGTGACAGCTGAGCGCAGCCGTTCATCGCCGATGATGCGCACCATTCCGGCACCGGCGGCCACCGCCGCGTTCGTGCACAGAACAGCAGCCCCCGGATAGTCCGCGGAACCGGCGCAGATGCCGACGACACCTCGCGTGTATTTGTGATCCTCACCTGTCGGCGCTTTCACGAGTTCGCGCAGGTCACTGCGCTTGTACACCCACGCATCCGGCACGGTGTCCGAAAAATCCAGGCCGATGGGTGCAAGAACCACACGGCCAGAGGCCCGCGCGCCGGCACCCGTGAACAAGCCGGTTTTGAGCCCGCCGAACGTCACGGTCCAGTCGGCCCGCACGGCGGCCTGGGCACTGCGGCCTGTTGAAGCGTCAATGCCGGTGGGCACGTCAACTGCCACCGTGATCTGCCCTTCTGCGCGAGCCGAACTGGCCTGCCACACGCGGATGAGCTGCACAAGGTCCTCCGGCAGCTGCGGTTTCGCACCCGTGCCGAAAACACCGTCAATCACAAGATCGGCGGCACCCAGGTGGCTCGGCGCCTGGGCAATGTCAACCCGCCGGCAGCCGGCGCTGACAGCGGCGGCCAGCCCGTCCGCATGAGGGGTCCCGATGGTGTGCACCAGGGTGACGGCGGCACCTCGGCGGGCAAGGTCAGCAGCCGCAAACAGAGCGTCCCCACCATTGTTGCCCGGTCCCGTGAGAACAGCCACGCGGCGACCGTAGACGGTGCCGCCGCCCAAACGCAGAACCCGGCGGCACACGGCAGCCAGTTGGCCTGCGGCCCGGCGCATGAGCCTGTCGCCTTCACCGGCTTCCAGCAGCGGGGCTTCGGCCTGGCGGATCTGCTCACCGGTGTACGCAGGGCGGGGCATCGTGATTCCTGTTCTGCTTAGGTTGAACGTCGTTCAGCTGGTTCAGCTGGGGTTCTTCCGGCGGGCTTCCTCGCGCATCCGGTTGCGCTCTTCGCGCCTGGCTGCAACATCGGCGCGGAACTGGGCGAGCGCGCGATCGTGTTCTGCCGTTCCGGGCACGGGAGGTGCCGGCTGGTCGACGGGCGGAGACAGTGACGGTCCGCTGCCTTCGACAATCACGTAGGTGATGGTGCGGTCGCCGTCGTGCGTGATCGACAGGTGCACGTGCTCACCGCCGCGCTTGCGGAACATCTCGAGCACCCAGCCGCTCAACCGGAAAGACGGGGCACCGGAGAAAGCCGAGACCACCTCGGCCTCCTGCCACGGAATGATCTGCGGGAACTGCAGAGCCTTGACCAGCGCCTCTTTTGCCGAGAAGCGGGCGGCGAGGCTTTCGGGGCTGCGCCGCTTGCCGTTCTTCTTCAGCTGTTCAGCCGGAGTGAGCAGGCGGTCCAGAAGTTCGGGCACCCGCTCAATGTGCTCCTGGAACCGGGGAACGTCGGCAATGTCAACGCCGATGCCGATGATGCCCACGACTGCTCTCTCCTTACTGGTCTCGTGTGCGACCGGCCTTGGGCCGCTTTATTCGACTCTTATTCGACCGTGACCGATTTCGCGAGGTTGCGCGGCTGGTCGACGTCCAGGCCCTTGGCCTGAGCCAGCTCCATCGCGAAGATCTGCAGCGGCACCGTGGTCAGCAGGGGCGCCAGCAACGTGGTGGTGTTGGGCACGTAGATGACTTCGGAAGCGTACTCGCGCACCGCCTCGTCACCCTGTTCTGCAATGACGATCGTGTTGGCTCCGCGTGCCCGGACCTCCTGAATATTGGAGACCACCTTGGCGTGCAGCGAATCCCGGCCGAAACGGCTGGGCACGATGATGATGACAACCTGACCTTCGTCGATCAGTGCGATGGGGCCGTGCTTGAGTTCTCCGGCTGCGAAGCCTTCCGCGTGGATGTAGGCGAGCTCCTTGAGTTTGAGCGCACCCTCCATGGCCACGGGGAAGCCGACGTGACGGCCGAGGAACAACACGGACGGGGTGTCTGCCAGGCGCTTGGCCAGGTCCGTGATCTGCTGGGAGTCATCGTCCAGGAGCTGCTGGACCTTGCTGGGGATGTTCTGCAGTTCGTCCAGAATCAGCTGGATTTCGTCGCGGTACTTGTTGCCGCGCAGCTGCGCCAGGTAGAGGCCCAGTAGGTAGCAGGCCACAATCTGGGACAGGAACGCCTTGGTGGATGCCACAGCGATTTCCGGGCCGGCGTGCGTGTAGAGCACAGCGTCGGATTCACGCGGAATCGTCGAACCGTAGGTGTTGCAGATGGCAACGACCTTCGCACCCTGGTGGCGGGCGTGGCGCAGCGCCATGATGGTGTCCATCGTTTCGCCGGACTGCGAAATCGCCACCACGAGGGTCTTTTCGGACACGATCGGGTCGCGGTAGCGGAATTCGTGGGCCAGTTCGACCTCAACCGGGATGCGGCACCAGTGTTCGATCGCGTACTTGGCGACCTGACCGGCGTAGGCGGCTGTACCGCAGGCTACGACGATGATCTTGTCGACGGACTTCAGCACGGATTCGTCAATCCGCATCTCATCCAGCGTGAGGCGGCCTTCCGTGTCGAAGCGGCCCAAGAGTGTGTCGGCGACTGCCTGCGGCTGGTCGTGGATTTCCTTTTCCATAAACGACGTGAAGCCGCCCTTGTCCACGGTTGCCGGGTCCCAGTCGATTTCGTATTCGGTGCCTTCGACCGGGTTGCCGTCGAAGTCCATGATGTCGACGGAGTCAGCGGTGATGGTCACGACTTCGTCCTGGCCGATCTCAACGGCGCGGCGGGTGTAGTCGATGAAGGCCGCAACATCCGATCCCAGGTAGTTCGCATCGTCACCCAGGCCGATGACCAGCGGCGAATTGCGGCGGGCGGCAACAACCGTTCCGGGCTTGTCAGCGTGGACGGCCAGCAGGGTGAAGGCACCTTCCAGCTGGTTGGAGGTCCGTCGCATGGCCTCGGTGAGGTCACCGGTTTCGCGGTAGTTCTTGGCCAGCTGGTGCGCTGCGACTTCCGTGTCGGTTTCGGATGCGAATTCGACGCCGTCTTTCAGCAGGCGCTCTTTGAGTGAGGCGTAGTTTTCGACGATGCCGTTGTGGATGAGCGCCAGGCGACCGTCGTCAGCCAGGTGGGGGTGGGCGTTTTCATCAGTCGGCGCACCGTGGGTAGCCCAGCGGGTGTGGCCGATCCCGGTTGCGGCTTTCGGCAGGGGGTGTTCGGCAAGCTCATTTTTGAGGTTGTCGAGCTTTCCGGCTTTCTTCGCTGAGGCCAGCTGGCCATCCTCGGTTACGAATGCGACGCCCGCGGAATCGTAGCCGCGGTACTCCATTCGCTTAAGGCCTCCGACGGTGACGTCTTCAGCGGTGATCTGGGCGTTCGGGTTTCCGACGAATCCAACAATTCCACACATAGACTTCAATGTTAACGCGCGAGTGTGCCGTAAGCTGGATTTCGCCGCCTGAGTGAATGCTGAGCGAAACGAGGATCTGCAGCACCCATGGAACACAACGACGCCACACCGTTCGTTCGATCCAGCGACCTCGATCCCGCTCGTCTGCTCGCGGGTCTGCGCCCGCATCAGAAGCAGAGCGGGCAGCCCATCGCCTCACCCTTTTGGAGTTTTGACCGCACCACGTGGTCCGAACTTGCTCAGGCCACTCCCCTGCCGCTGACGGCGGCTGACGTGGAGCGTCTGCGCGGTAAGGGCGAGCGCATGGACACCACCGAGATCGAAGAGATCTACCTGCCCCTGTCACGGCTGCTCAACCTGTACGTTTCCGCCCGCCGTAAAAAGCACAGGCTCACGCGGGAGTTCTTCGCTCCGCTGCGTGCCAGCGGTCACGACCCCGCCCCGCAGCACATTCCGTTTGTCATCGGTGTGGCCGGTTCGGTCGCTGTCGGAAAATCCACAACGGCGCGTGTTCTGCGCGAAATGATGGCCCGCTGGCCGGACACCCCGAAGGTTGAGCTCGTCACGACCGACGGGTTCCTGTTTCCCAATGCAGAACTGGCCCGCCGCGGTCTGACATCACGGAAGGGATTCCCGGAGTCCTACGACCGGAGGGCGCTCATGCGCTTCCTGTCCAAGGTCAAGTCCGGTGCCGAAGAAGCACGCGCTCCCGTCTATTCGCACCACACCTACGACATTGTTCCGGGTGCTGAAGTCACGGTCCGCTCACCGGATGTGCTCATTGTCGAAGGCCTCAATGTTCTGCAGCCGCCCAGGCCGCGTGCCGACGGCAAAGTGGGCGTGTCCGTCAGCGACTACTTCGACTTTTCCGTCTACGTTGACGCAGCAGCCGGTGATATTCGCCAGTGGTACATCGACAGGTTCATGGAACTGAAGTCGGGTGCTTTCACCCAGCCGGATTCATACTTCCACCGCTATTCGGAGCTGACGGAAGACGAAGCGCTCACCCTTGCCGGTGAGATCTGGGATTCGATCAACGCTCCCAACCTGCGGGAGAACGTCGCTCCGTCGCGTGGTCGGGCCGATTTGATTCTGACGAAATCGGCCGACCATTCAGTACGCCGGATCCAGCTGCGCAAACTGTAGTCAGTTCGCACTGCTGAACCCGGCGTCTGGTGGGCCGAAGCCCGTGTAGGCCGAAGCCCGTGTGGTTTTGAAGTCCTCTGAGGGGCTCACCCCTCAGAGGCGTGTGGATCAGAAAGCGGGGATCACCGCGCCGTCGGTCCACTTGTCTTCGATGAACTTCTTCACTTCTTCTGAGTGCAGGAGTTCGTCGAGCTTCTTGATGGCTTCGTTTTCCTCGTCACCTTCGCGAACTGCGAGGAAGTTCGCGTAGGGGTTGTTCTCAGCCGATTCCACGAGGATCGAGTCTTCGGTGGGCGACAGTCCTGCTTCCAGGGCGTTGTTGCCGTTGATGATCGAAGCGTCGGTGTCTTCAAGGGTGCGTGCCAGCTGTGCAGCGTCGGCTTCCTTGAACTCAAGGTTCTTCGGGTTGTCCTTGATGTCCTTGATGGTGGCGGTGGTTGCGTCCTTGCCGTCAGCCAGCGTGATGACGCCTTCCTTGGCCAGCATGTCAAGGGCACGGCCCTGGTTGGCCGGGTCGTTGTTGATGCCGACGGTGCCGCCCTCGGGCAGTTCGTCAACCGACTTCACCTTCTTGGAGAACAGTGCGATCGGTTCGATGTGCACGCCTTCGAATGCGTAGAGTTTGTAGCCCTGGCCTTCGACTTCTTCGTCCAGGTACGGCTTGTGCTGGAAGTAGTTGGCGTCGAGGTCGCCGTCGACGAGCGCACGGTTGGGCAGTGCGTAGTCGGTGTATTCCTTGACCTCGATGTCGAGGCCGGCTTCTTCTGCCAGGTTTTCGTCGACGTAGCGCAGGATGTCACCGTGCGGGACCGGGGAAACTCCAACGGTCAGCTTGGTGATGTCGCCGTCTTTCTGGCCGACTTCCTGGTTTCCTCCGCCTGCACCGCAGCCGGTGAGGATCAGGCTTGCGGCGGCGGCAATAGCTGCGATGCGCAGTTTCATGTGTTCAGTCCTTCTGACGAGTGTGCATATGTTGTCGGCAAGTTTCTCACTCTGCGGACAGCTTTCACGCGCTTTTCGTCATAAAGCTCCATATGACGAGGCAGGGCTAGACTTCCTGTGCTCCCTCCTGTCCTCGTCTGGGTCAGGGAGCGTGATGAAAGGAGCATCGTGTCGAACTACTCCCCCATGGCGATTCTGCACAGGACGACAGCCAGTCAGCGCACTAAGGGACGCCCTGCCCCGGAGGTTGACCGGGCAGCCCTGCGGCGCATCGGCGGTTTTGCGGCTCGGCACAAGAACAAACTGGTCCTGTTCATTCTGCTCTCGGCAGTATCAGCCGGCGTTGCTGTCGCTACCCCGGTGTTGGCAGGCCGGGTGGTCAATGCCATTACCGCTGGTGGGCCAGTGAGTCTGATTGTCGGCATAGCGATTCTCATGGGTGTGCTGGCATTGGCCGATGCGGCATTGACGATCGTGTCGCGCTATCTTTCGGCCCGCATTGGCGAAGGCCTGATCTTTGATCTGCGCACCGCGGTTTTTGATCACGTACAGACTCTGCCGGTGGCGTTTTTCAACCGGACCCGCACGGGTGCGCTGATCTCCCGGCTCAACAACGACGTTATGGGTGCACAGCGGGCTTTCTCCAACACACTGTCCGGGGTTGTGACGAACCTTGTGTCGCTTGCGCTGACGGTCGGTGTCATGGTTGCAATTTCGTGGCAGGTGACGGTGTTGTCGGTGCTGCTCCTGCCGATTTTCTTGGTGCCCGCCCGTTTCATTGCCGGCCGTTTGGCGTCGCTGCAGTTTCAGGCGGCGGATCTCAACGCGGCCATGTCGACCCGCATGACGGAGCGGTTCTCAGCTGGCGGGGCGACCCTGGTCAAACTGTTCGGCAGCCCGCAGAAGGAGTCGGCGGAGTTTGCTGACCGCGCGGGCAGGGTGCGCGATATCGGTGTGCGCACCGCCATGCTGCAGGTGACGTTCCTGGCTGCGCTCACACTTGTGTCCGCTCTGGCTTTGGCGCTGGTCTACGGGGTTGGCGGTATGCAGGCGGTGGCGGGTTCGCTCGATGCGGGCAAGGTCGTCACACTCGCGCTGCTGCTGACCCGCCTGTACACGCCGCTGACGATGCTGGCGAATGCGCGTATGGACATCACGTCTGCAATCGTGTCGTTCCAGCGGGTGTTCGAGATCCTTGATCTGCGCTCCACCGTGCAGGAACCGGACTCCCCCAAGCCTCTGCCGGCTGGCCCGGTCTCTGTTGAGTACCGTGACGTTTCATTCCGCTACCCCACTGCCGCCGAGGTGTCTCTCGCCTCTCTTGAAGAGGTCGCGGTTCTTGACGGCCGGGAGTCTTCCGAGGTGCTGCACGGGCTGAACATCTCTGTTCCCGCCGGGCACACGGTCGCCCTCGTGGGCTCCTCCGGTGCTGGAAAGTCGACGATCGCGTCGTTGCTGCCCCGGCTGTACGACGTGACTGAAGGTGCTGTTGAGCTGTCCGGTGTGGACGTGCGGGATTTGAGCTTTGACGCGCTCAAGTCAGCCGTCGGCATGGTCACGCAGGACGGCCACCTGTTCCACGAGTCGATTCGCGACAATCTGACGATCGCCAAACCTGATGCAACGGATGATGAGCTGCGTTCCGCTCTGGAACGCGCACGCCTGTGGCCGGTTATCGACGCCCTGCCCGATGGGCTCGACACCGTGATCGGTGAGCGCGGCTACCGGCTGTCCGGCGGTGAACGGCAGCGGCTGACAATTGCTCGTCTCCTGTTGGCCGAACCTGCCGTGGTGGTGCTCGATGAGGCTACGAGTGCTCTCGATTCAACGAACGAGGCAGCTGTGCAGCACGCCTTGAACGAAGCCATGACCGGCAGGACCGCGTTGGTCATCGCCCACCGCCTGTCGACTGTGCGCAGTGCCGATCAGATCATCGTGATTGAGGGCGGGCAGGCTGTTGAGCGCGGCACCCACAGCGAACTTCTGGCGCAGAACGGCCGGTACGCGCAGCTGTACACAACCCAGTTCGCAGACCAAGAAGAGTCAGAAGACTCAGCCGGCGGCACCTCGGGAGACTAGAGCAGCCCGCGCTCACACATCAATTGAGCTGACTGTGCCTGCCCGCAGCAGGAGCGGCCACACCAACAGGAAGATGAGCGCCCCGACTGCTGAGCACAGGAACGTTGAGACTGCGACGATCAGCCCGTTCGTCAGCCATGGGCCGGTGAACACGTACAGAATCACCGGGCTGGCGAAGGCGATGAACAGGGCCGTCATTGCGCTCCAGCGAGCCGGTTTGCCGGGGTCGGCCACATAGCCCGCCCGCACAAGGCCGGTGAGGAACGCCCCAACCGTGGCGATGCCGCCGAGCACCGCGAAGGACGATGTCAGCACGCCGAACATCCACCACAGTCCAGACGAACCGGACGTCGCTCGGGCCACGAGGCTCAAGCCGACAATGACGACGGTGCCCACCGCTGTCGAGGCGGCAGCCGCCAGGCCGGCGGGCAGACGCCCGTAGAGCACCTTCTTGTTGTCTGCGCTCTTCTTCACTGTGCGCTCACCACCGGGACCACCGGGCGAGGTGCCGGGGCACTCGGGCGAGGTGCCGCACTGCTGAGCGGCCCCGGTGCGGGGAGCTGAGTGCTGTCAGAGGGCAAGGTTCTGCTTAACGCAGTCGGCCAGGCGTTCCGCCTGCTTCTGCGCTCCGGCTTCGGTTTCGGCCTCGACCATCACACGGATAACCGGTTCGGTGCCCGAAGCGCGCAGCAGGACGCGGCCGCTCTTGCCGAGTTCAGATTCGACGGCAGTGACCTCTGCCTGAACTGCCGCGTCGTCGGTGCGGGTCTTGTCGACTCCGCGGACGTTGATGAGCACCTGCGGCAGCTGCGGGATCTCCGCGGCGAGGTCAGCCAGTGTGCGGCCGGTTGAGGCCACACGGTTGATCAGGTGAAGGGCTGTCAGCACGCCGTCGCCGGTGGTGCCGTGGTCGAGCATGAGCACGTGGCCGGACTGTTCACCGCCGAGCACGTGGCCGCCGGCCAGCATGCCTTCAAGCACGTAGCGGTCGCCGACCTTCGTCTGCACATCCGCGATGCCGGCCTTCTCCATGGCCAGTTTGAGACCCAGGTTCGACATGACGGTGGTGACGAGGGTGTCGTTCTTCAGGGTGCCGGCTTCTTTCATGCCCAGGGCCAGGATGCCCATGATCTGGTCGCCGTTGACTTCGCGGCCGCGTGAATCAACCGCCAGGCAGCGGTCAGCGTCACCGTCAAAAGCAACGCCGAGGTCAGCGCCGTTTTCGACAACGGCCTTCTGCAGCAGTCCCAGGTGGGTGGAGCCGACACCGTCGTTGATGTTGAGGCCATCGGGGCTTGCGGCGATGACCGTGACGTCAGCGCCCGCCTGACGCAGGGCCGCCGGCCCGACGACGGAGGCCGCACCGTTGGCGCAGTCGACGACTACGCGCAGTCCCTGCAGCGGGGTGGGTGTATCACCCAGGGTCGACACGAGGTGTTCGGTGAATTCGTCCGCTGCCGCCGCGTACGGCTTGATGCGGCCGACGTCCGCGCCTGTGGGACGGTCCCAGTCAGCGTCGAGCAGTTCGAGGATTTCGTCTTCCGCGGCGTCGTCGAGTTTCGTACCGCCGGGGCCGAAGAATTTGATGCCGTTGTCAGGCATAGGGTTGTGGCTGGCTGAAAGGACGACACCGAAGTCAGCGCCGGTTTCCTTCACGGCGTATGCGACACCCGGGGTGGGCAGAACACCTGCGTTCCACACGTCAACACCTGTGGAGGCAATACCGCCGGAGATCGCTGATGCCAGGAAGTCACCGCTGATGCGGGTGTCGCGTCCGACAATCGCAAAGGGGCGCTTGCTGTCCGTGCCGTAGCGCTGCTCGGGCCTGCCGAGAACGCGGCTGCCTGCAACACCCAACTGGAGAGCGAGTCGAGCCGTAATGTCCTTGTTGGCCAGACCGCGAACGCCGTCCGTACCGAAAAGCCTGCTCATAGAACCTCCTGTTTCGAATCGCATTCATTCTACGTTTATGAAACCCATCCCCCGGTCAGATGGGCACGGCGTGTGGTGAGAACACGGCGTAAGCCCCGCGGCACCTCGTGCCCGGAAAGCACAAGACCCCCGCACCGAAGTGCGAGGGTCTTGAAAGCCTTCTTGAGCCCAGCCTTCTTGCGTTCGGGAACGCAACGCTTCTGATATGGCTAGATGTCTTGGTTTGGGACTATTACGCGTGCAGCTGCGCGGATAAGAGGCCGAAACCCGAACAAGTCGCAAGCTAGGGCAGCACCACGCCGACTTGCCGCAGCAAACTCGCCAGTCGTCCCGGAACAATGACATCCCGCCATTCGATGCGCAGAAACCTGTAGCCCATGCGCCGAAGCTGTTCTTCACGGCGTTTTTCTTTTCGGTAGACCTCCGGCGGCACACTGCCATTCGGGTCTTGGTACTTAGCCCACCCGTCGAACTCGACAATCAAACCCCAGTGCTCCAAAAAGAAATCCACCCGCGGCCGGTATGACTCACCGGGCAGGGGGAACGACACTTGCTGCGCTATTTTCCACCGCGAGTCCTCCGGACAGCACCTGAAACCCAGCTCATAAAAACGAAAGTAGGCAAGTGCCTCACCTGCGGATTCCGACAATCCGCGCATCTCTTTAAGCCAACTCAACATGGTGACCGTCCGCCTGCCCGCCGAGCACTCCTCAAACTGGCGAAATACTTCAGCCAACTCATCAATGACGACATGGAACCGATCGGCGGAAGGCACACCCGAGGCCCGCCCATGAGCCCGGAAGCGAATGTGTCGATCGGCGATGGCAAAGCCCTCGGCTCCGCCGACATCCCGGAGCAGGTCGAACATCGTCCAATCTGCACTCACTGCTCGTAGCTCAGGCAGAGCGCTCACCGGCGAAGTAATGTGCTCAGCAGGAATTGCTCGTTGGCGATGTATTCGGTGAGTCCGTGAGAAAGGTCGTTCCGGACCGCTTGTCTGTAAGCGCGCTGGAGGATCAGTGGGCAGTTCCATGCCCCAAAGCACAGCCGCGGTAGCGTGACTCAAGATCGCCTGACCTGAATGCCCAAAGGCCACCGCCCAACCCGCATGATGGGCTAGCTTCCGCAAATAGACTGACGAGCCCTCGTCGGACAACAGTTCAGGTCGGTCTACAAAACACGCAAAAGCTCTGTGTGCCTCTTGTTCGCACAATCGCTCGACGGCATAAACACCCCTGGCCAATCTACTGAGACAGCATCCAACTGCACGAGCTGCCTGATGCGCCATTGCACCAGCAGGAAGGGCACTGACCACAAAGACATTGTTCATGCGTCCCAGACTGCTGGTCGACGAACCCCTGGGAAAGACCAGACCGCGCAGCTGTGGACAAACAGGTCATCTGTTTAAAAGCAGCTAAACCCGAACGGCCTGAGTAAACATCGAGGTCGGACGCGTATTTCTAAACTTAAGCACGGAATCGGGAGCGTCTGGTCCACAGCTGAAGGCACTCAAGTGCGCCGGAAATGACACGGAGTTGTCCGGTTTCGGGCCCGATGTCCGCCTACCTGCACGGACAACAAACAGAAAACCGAACAAGTCCCCCGCAACGCCAAAAGGCCCGCGCACCTTGCGGTACACGGACCTTTGATGCAGGCACTGCGTGCCCCAAGTCGGATCTGCCCTGGCGGGCGAAGATCAGCGCTTGGAGAACTGCGGAGCCTTGCGAGCCTTCTTGAGACCAGCCTTCTTGCGTTCGGGAACGCGAGCGTCACGCGTGAGGTAACCGGCCTTCTTCAGTTCAGGACGGTTGTTTTCACGGTCGATTTCGTTCAGCGAACGGGCGATGCCCAGACGGACAGCACCGGCCTGGCCGGAGGGGCCACCACCGGAAATGCGCACGAAGACGTCGAAACGGCCTTCGAGGTCCAGCAGGCGGAAGGGTTCGCGAACGAGCTGCTGGTGCATCTTGTTCGGGAAGTAGGCTTCAAGGTCACGACCGTTGATCTTCCATTCACCGGTGCCGGGGACCAGGCGGACGCGAGCGACAGCGCGCTTGCGACGGCCAACGCCCTGGCCGGGAGCGGTGAGCGATTCGCCGCGGCCACCGGCCACGGTTTCGCCGAGACCAGCCGAAGCCGGGGTTTCGGTCGAGTACGACGTCATTTCGACGTCCTCGTTCAGGTTCTGGTTGTCAGCCACGATTCTCCTCGGTTAACTGAGCCTTGGGCGCTTACTGCGCGACCTGGCTGATTTCGTACTTCTGCGGGTTCTGCGAGGCGTGCGGGTGCTCAGCACCTGCGTACACCTTCAGCTTGCGCATCTGGGCACGGCCGAGGCGGTTCTTGGGGATCATGCCTGCAACAGCCTTCTCCACTGCACGCTCGGGGAACTTCTCAAGGAGCTCTTCGTAGCTGAGGCTCTTGAGACCACCCGGGTAGTTGGAGTGGCGGTAGGCGCGCTTCTTTTCCAGCTTGTCGCCGGTCAGCACAATCTTGTCCGCGTTGATGATGATGACAAAGTCACCCGTGTCGATGTGAGGTGCGAATTCCACCTTGTGCTTGCCGCGCAGCAGACGAGCTGCCTGCGAAGCAAGGCGACCGAGAACGACGTCAGTGGCGTCGATGACGTGCCACTGGCGCTCGACATCGCCGGGCTTTGGTGTGTACGTACGCAAAAGTTGCCTTCTTTTCGTCTCTAGCTTCCAAGCCACACACGTCTGCCTGACAAGGTCGTGAGTCTTGTTCAGCAGTACTTGACTTGCTTGAGGTGCACGGTACGCGTATACATTTCCCGCTTATCCTGCAACGCGACTAGAGGTCTGCGGCGTGTGTATCTGACGTACAGCGACTGTCAATGTTAGCCCGGAAGCACACACCTTTGCAAAACGGGGCTCATGTGAGGTTGAGCGCGTGTGCTGGACTGCTCTCACGAGGTGGAGGTCGGCCTGATCTTCTTGTTTGGGTTCTGTTCGAAGGGTGTCCAGGCACACGGACTTCGAACACAGAAACGCTTCGGCGGGCAGCTCCCCTGTGGGAACTGCCCGCCGAAGCGTTTACGTCTTAGAACTTCAGAGCTTCGAGAATCTCAGATTCAGTTCACGTCTGCGTTCTTGCGGCGTGTGAGGACAAGTGCACCAGCACCGGTCAGCAGCAGCGCAACTGCCGCAGCGGCAGCCAGGCCGACTTCAGTACCCGTACGCGGCAGCGGCTTGTTAGCAGCTGCGCCCGGCTTCTTGTCACCAGCTTCAGGCTTTGCCTTGTCACCGGCTTCGGACTTGTCCTTGTCACCGGCCTCAGGCTTGTCCTTGCCGCCATCTTCGGGCTGTTCGTCCTCAGCAGGCGCGTCGGCAGGAAGGACGTTCACGGGGATTTCAACCTTGCCGCCGATGGGCAGCGGGTTGTTGTCCCACCATCCGGCGTTCGGAGCAGCAATGAGGGTGGCGGTCATCTTCGGACCCTTCACCGGCTCGGCCTTACCTTCGTCTGCCTTGCCTTCGCTCGCAGCTTCGGCACCGTCAACCTTGCCGCCGGCCTTCGGTTCGTCCTTCTTGCCGGCGTCCTTCGAGGCGGTCACCTTGAACTTCACTTCGGACTTGCCTTCAGGCACCGAGTCGAACTGTGCAACGTTCTTCTTGTCCTTGACGGCGTAGTCGCCAAGGTCAACCGAAACACCCTTCGGCAGGTCGAGGGTCATCTGCAGCGGGCCCTCGATCTTCTTCTTGGCGTTGAACTGAACGCTGATTTCTTCGGTGGTGCCAGCCTTGATTTCGAAGGCGTCGTCCTTGTTCGACGGGTGCTTGATGGAGACTTCGAGATCACCGTTCTTCATAACGTCCAGCGCGGCATCAGCCTGGCGCTCGTCCTTGTCGGCCTTCACCTTCTTGCCCTCATCCTGGCGAGCGTTGAAGTAGGCTTCCCAGATTTCGAAGTCGGTCAGACCGGACTGTTCGAACTTGCCGTTGGCGAAAGCGGTGAAGTTGTCACCACCGGCTGCCAGGAAGGACAGGGTGGCAACGCGGTAGGTCTTCTTCGGGTCGATGTCTTCGCCGTTGACCTTGACGGATACAACGTGCTTGCCGCGTTCAGCCGTGGAGTCGTAGATGACTTCGAGTTCCTTGGAAATGCCCAGGTGCAGGAACGGACGCGAAGAGCCTTCAGGCTGCCACTGCTGTTCGAACAGCTGGATGACGTCCGAGCCCTTGAGCGACACAACTCCGTGGTCGTTGGCGAAGGGAAGGACCTGGTTGAGTTCAGCAACTGTGACTTCGCCCGGCTTTTCGCCGTTGAAGATGTCATCAACCTTCAGGTCGGTGCGCAGACCGCCCGGGTTCGTAATGGCGAAGTCTGACTTCTCCAGCTGGGTCAGGCCGGTGCCTTCGTTGAGTGCGTCAGCAACGAGGTTGCCGAGCGTCGATTCAGCACCGCGGTCTTCCTGGCCGTCGTCTTTAAAAGCGCGCGTGATGTCTTCGTCGATTTCACCGGCGACTTCCTTGCCGATTTCATTCGACTTTTCGGTCGCCGCCTTGATGATTTCGCCGGTCTTGCCGATGACCTCTGTCGAAGCGTCCTGGCCCTTGGTGTCGATGATTTCCTGGCTGTCGATGGTCCAGCTGCCATCGCCCTTCGAGGTCAGGTTGACCGCAGCGACGTTCTTGCCGTACTGGCCAGCCTGCATGACGGGGACGGTGTTCTCGCCCTTCTTGTAGGTGCAGTTGACCGGAACGTGGGTGTGGCCCAGGAAGAATGCGTCAACGGAATCGTCTGCGGCGTCAAGAATGCCCTTGACTTCCTTGCTCTTGCCGAGAGCTGCTTCGCAGCTGTCGCCCTCAGCCGAGCCGTTCATACCGACGTGAGCCTGAACGATCGTGACGTCCGGGGCTTCACCCTCCGGCAGTTCCGCGATCTTCTTCGAGGTGCGCTCGACGGCTTCGGCAGTCTTGCCGAAGTCCAGCATGTCGATTCCCGAAGGGCTGACAAGTGTTGCGGTTTCCTGCGTCACAACACCGATGACGGCAATCTTGATGCCGTCCTTTTCGATGATTTCGTAGTCCTTGACGCCGTCCGAAAGCTCCTTGGTGCCCTTCTTGTAGACGTTCGCGGCCAGGTGCGGGAACTCCGCCTTGTGTTCGCCTGCCAGCACGCGCTCGCTGAAGTCTTTGAAGCCACGGTCATATTCGTGGTTGCCCATTGCCGAGGCATCGAGCCCCAGAGCGTTGAGGTAGTCAATCGTGGGCTCGTCTTTCTGAGACGACGAAACGTAGGTGCTTGCACCGATGTTGTCACCAGCGGACAGCAGAACCGAGCTGCCCTCAGCCTTCGCCCGTTCGTTTTCCACCGTCGAGGCCATTGCCTGACCGTCCGGGTCGGCAATACGTCCGTGGAAGTCAGTGATTCCCAGCACCTGGAGCTTGGTGCCCTCCGGGGCTTCTGCAAAAACCGGCATTGCGCCGAGAGGTGCGACGAGTACGGCGGCGGCAGCGCCTCCGTACAGCGCACGGCGTGCTTTGAGCATGTTCAGTCCTTAAGCTTCTGATTCAGCGCTGTTCGCGCGTTTCTGAAAAAGGTCTGAGCACAGTGTTACAAATCTGAGATCTTTTTGGGGACTTTTTCATGAATTCCATATGGATTGTTCGTAAAGAGGCCGCGTCGCCCACTAGCTTTCGCCCAGCTCAGCCGAGCTTCGCCGGGCCCGGGTCTGCTCAGCCCGCGCGGCCCACTCTGCTTCCGGCGGATAGCCCACCTCTTCCATCACGAGCCCCTCTCCGGGGGCGATGTAGAGCGGTTCCGGGCTTTCACCTCGTAAGTTGGCGTGCTCAAGAAGCTCAGCCGGATACTCAGCCGACCACGCGCCCGTGCCCACCCGAATGAGGCCGCCGACGATCGCGCGGACCATATGGTGACAGAAAGCATCGGCGCGCAGGCGGAAGACAATCACCCCGTCGGCATCGCGGCCGACCGAGATCTGCTGCAACGTGCGGATGGTCGTCGAATCCGGGCGGGGTTTGCAGAACGGCAGGAAGTCGTGCAGGCCCAGCAGCCCAGCAACGGCCCGGGCCATGGCGTCAGCATCAAGAACACCCTTGTGGCGGACCGTCGCGGCGGCCAGCAGAGGATCAAAAAACGAATCGTCATCAGCCAGCCGATACGAATACGACCGCCACTGTGCCGAGAAGCGCGCATCGAAATCATCTGAGACCGCAGAGGCCCCGTGAATGACGACATCGTGGGCATCCAACCGGGTCAGCGCACCCCGCAGGCGGCTGACCAAGGCCGATTCAGGTGTGCGCGGATTGCCGTCCCGATCAGCCCGGCGCTGCCCCACGAGCGCGGCGATCTCTTCTTCACCCAGGTCCAGGTGAACAACCTGTCGGCGGGCGTGCACTCCCGCATCGGTGCGTCCGGCTACAACAGTGCGCACGGGGGTGCGGCAGACCAAAGCGAGCGCCTCTTCCAGTGTCCCCTGGACGGTGCGCAGCCGCGGCTGCACTCCCCACCCGTGGAAGTTGGTGCCGTCATAGCCAAGATCGAGTCGAAACCTCACGAACGAAACTCTACGACGGGCTCCGCTTCGACGTCTTGGTACTCCATGGGCAGAAGCATCGGAAAGGCGGCCCGCAGGACAACAGCCGTCGGCTGGCGCCGCTGCGCGGTGTATTTGGCAACCGCCAGGTTGTAGTAGCGGATTCCAGAGACGATCCGACCTTCGATGATCCGCATCTGCGCGTGCAGGTCGATTGCCGCGCCCAGGCTCTGGCGGTGCCGGTCTACTTCAATGAGTCCGATGGCAAGCGCATCGATCGCGTGCGTCAAACGCTCTTCAGCCTGGCCGATTTCGGAAGCGTCTTTGACGGTTTTGGCCCGCCGCAGGGCATCCTGCACAGCTTTTTGGTGGTGCTCGTCCTGCTCCGAATGAGCGGTCGCCATGCGCAGGTACTCGGGAACGAGAGCGTGCCGGTCGGTGCGCACCTGGTCCAGCTGCCGTCGGGCTTCACTCACGAGGTCAAGCGCCAACCGCAGCTGCGAACCTCGGGTGTACAGGAGGTAGGCCAGACCCAGGCACAGGACAACGACAACGGTCACGAGGATGATCTCAGCCATTGCGCCTCCCTTGTCCCATGTCTGCCCTCTGGCCTGCCGCGCGAGCTGCACTCATGCTATCGGCAGCACCCGGTACCGGAAAGGACTCACCGGACTGGTGGCCGAAAGTTCACCTTCGAGTGTTCTGGGCGTACCTCGGGGGCCACCTGTGTGGACGATCCTCAAACTGTGAGAGTTGCGATTGTTGCTGAAACTTTTCTGCCCCAGATGAATGGTGTTGTCGGAAGTCTCCTCAAGGCGATTGAGCACATCACCGAACGCGGCTACGAAGCCCTCGTCATTGCTCCGGGCACCCGGATGGGCGGTCCGCGTGAGTACATGGGCGTGCCGATTGTCTACGTTCCCTCACTGGCGTTCCCCGCTTACAAAAGGCTGCGTGTAGCACCCGGCGGCGTGGCTCGCATTCGCCGCATCCTGGCTGATTTCGCACCCGATGTTGTGCACATCGCCTCCCCGTTTCTGTTGGGCTGGCGTGCGGTGCAGGCCTGCCAGGAGCTCAACATCCCCTCGGTCGCGGTTTACCAGACCGAAGTGCCGGCCTACGCGGCTCGCTACGGACTGACCGGAGTGGAGTCCATGCTGTGGGGCCACGTGCGCAATATTCACAACCGCGCCACCATGACGCTCGCCCCGTCTACCCCGACGATTGAACAGCTGGAATCGCACGGTGTTGACCGGATTGCCAAGTGGGCCCGAGGTGTCGACGCTGCCCGCTTCCACCCGGACCGCAGGTGCGAGGAATGGCGACAGTCGGTGGCCGGTGGGAAGAAGATCATCGGCTACGTGGGCCGGCTGGCCGCGGAAAAGCAGGTGGAGAACCTGCGGGTGCTGGCCGATGTGCCGGACACCAAGATCGTCATCATCGGCGAAGGTCCGCTTATGGGCCGCCTGCGCGCCGAACTGCCGAACGCGCACTTCACGGGCTTCCTCGGCGGTGAGGCTCTGGCCCGCGCGGTTGCAGGCTTTGATCTGTGCATTGCGCCGGGTGAGTTTGAAACGTTCTGCCAGACGATTCAGGAGGCCATGGCTTCCGGCGTTCCGGTGGTCGCGCCGGCGCGCGGGGGCCCGCTGGATCTGGTTGACCATTCGCGCACCGGTTGGCTCTACGCTCCGGGCGATGTTGCTGGTCTGCGCGATCGCGCTCTGGATCTGCTGGGTGACGATGCCAAGCGCCGCGCCTTTGCGCAGGCTGCTCGGGCCGAAGTCGAGTCCCGCACGTGGCGCGGAGTGTGCTCGCAGCTGATCGGCTACTACGCTCAGGCGATCGCCGCTCACGAAAACCTGGCGCACGCCCGGTGACTGGCACCTCGGCGGTGTGCTGAGGTGCGTTTCCCGGCCCGGCACCTCGTGAGTTCCGGGGCCTAGGCCCCGGTCCCGGAGATTGCAGACTTAGTCTCCCGAGCTGCCGCCCGGCTCTTCGACCAGGCCGCGCGCCTCGAGTGCGGCTCCGGTGTCGATGGCGTAGCGCACGGTGCCGAGCACGACCGGCACGGAGCGCGCCCGGAGTGATCTTTCGAGCCCGCGAGCGCGGGCGGAGTCTGCGGCGAGCCCCACTAGGTCGGCAATGTAGGACACGCTGCGGATGGTGAGCGCTGCGGCAAGGCCCACCGTTTCAGGGCGCACGCCCACCCACCCCAAGGGCTTGGCTGCTGCGGTGAAGACAAGCAGCAGTTCGCTGATGCTGGTGGTCAGGATCAGCACGGACGCGCCGATGACGCCGGCGAGCATGGCTGTGGCGACTCGGGCGGCGGTGGGCACGTCGGTGAAGATGAGGTTGCCGACCACCAGAAGCAGCATGACCGGCCACATGCGCACCAGCGGCAGGATGATTCTGCCCAGCGGCAGGCGCGCGGTGAGTGCAATGAGCACGATGAGCACGAACACCGCCCCGTTGACCCAGGCGTCGCGCACGACGATGACGGGCAGACTGGTGAGCACCAGGGCGATCACTTTGACCCACGCCGGCGTGCGGTGCAGCCAGCCGGGAATCGGCCATCGCACGCCGAGGAACTCACCGCGACGCCGCTGAACCGTGCGCGGCTTCGGCATGGCCGACTGCGGAATCATGCGGGGCTGGTGGGTTGGGATGGTTGGGTCGGCTGGGCTGGCTGCGTGGGCACGGTCAGCGCTGGCTGACGAGCCGCCACTTGCTGACGAGGCGCCACTTGCTGACGAGGCGCCACTCCCCTTGTGTTCGTCAGTCATCGTCGTGCGGGTCGGGGTTGTGCGGGGTGTTGCGGCTGCGGGTGCTGCGGGCGGCTTTGACGGCGGCTTCGCGGTAGTGGGCGATTGCCTGGTCAGCGGGACCGTCGAATGCAATGGCGCCGTCGTCAATGACGAGTGCGCGTTCGGCATCGGCTGCGAATTCGAGGTCGTGGGTGGTGGTGATGATCTGCACGCCACGGTTTTCGGCAAGTTCATCGAGTGTGTCGCGCAGGAGTGTGCGGTTTGTCAGGTCGAGCAGGGTTGTCGGTTCGTCCATCAACAAGACGCTGGGTTCAACCGTGAGGACGGAGGCGAGCGCCACCAGCTGGCGCTGTCCGCCGGAGAGTTCATAGACCGAACGGTCGGCTAGTCCGGTCAGGCCGAGTTCGTCGAGTACGGCAAGCGATCGTTCGCGCCTTTCGCGTTTGTTCTTGATGCGCCTGAGTGAGAGTTCGATGTCTTCGATGACGGTCGGCATCACCAGCTGAGCGGCCGGGTCGGTGAACACGAAGCCGACGTTCTGGCGAACCGCGCGCCCGTCATCGACGGTGTCCTTGCCGTCAACGGCGACCCTGCCCCACGTTGGCTGGGTCAGGCCGTTGATCATCCTCAGGAACGTGGACTTGCCCGAACCGTTGGCGCCGATGACGGCCACGCGCTGCTCATTGATTTCGCAGGTGAAAGGGCCTGCCAGGGTGCGCCATTGGCGCTCTGGACCGCTCTCTGCGGAATCAAGAACAGCGGCGTGGGCGCCGTCGAAGACAATTTTGGCCATGAACGTCGTGTGAGATCAGCGGCGTGCGAGAACCGGGAAGGCCCGCAGGACCATGACGGCCAGGAGTGCTGCAACGGTGGTCTTGATGACGTCACCGGGCCAGTAGGCCATGTCGGCAACCGTGGCGGCGCCGAACGGGATACCGCCGTTGATCGACATGCCGGCAATGCCCATGAAGTGCAGAAGCACCGATGCGGTCAGCAGGGATCCGAGGATCATCATGACGACTCGTCCTGCACCGGAGAAACGGCGGTAGGCAAAGCGGGCGGCCCAACCGGACAGCAGCGTGTAGAACGGGAAGCCCAGAATGAAGCCAGCCGAGGGTCCGGCGAGAACGCCGATTCCGCCTCGTCCGCCTGAGAACACGGGAAGACCGAGGAAGCCCAGGGCCAGGTAGAGCAGCACGGCGATGAAGCCGCGGGTAGGGCCCAGCACCATGCCGGTGAAGGCCAGCATGAGGGTCTGCAGGGTGATCGGGACGCCGACTGGGCCAACCGGGATCGGCGGCACGAGTGCGAACACCCAGATGAGCGCCGCAAACACGGCGACAAGGGCAACGGACAGGCCGGCAGAAATGCCCTGC
Organism: Brevibacterium sp. HMSC08F02; assembly: GCF_001807555.1. Lineage (NCBI taxonomy): Bacteria > Bacillati > Actinomycetota > Actinomycetes > Micrococcales > Brevibacteriaceae > Brevibacterium > Brevibacterium sp. HMSC08F02. The sequence goes on from NZ_KV789351.1 coordinate 72,254, forward strand.
CCGCGGGCGCCGGTCTGCGGCGCGGAAACGTTGGTGGAAGTCATGAGGAGCATCGTACCTGAACACTGTTCAGGTACAGAAATCGGCTGGATTGTTCTTCGGCCCTGCCCACCTCAGGAAAACCACGAGGCGCCGCCCCGGCTGGAACCGGGCCTCCACCTTGTCATGGTGCTGAGGCAGCCACCCCAACCCCGCCCCACGCCTTAGCAACAAAAACACCCCTTAGCAGTGGTTGCTAAAGCGCAGATCCCGGCCAAAGGGAGTCTCCGCACGGCTAACGGGTGGGTTTGTTGCTGACGGGAGTTTTTCTGGTTGGCGAC
>NZ_KV789351.1:72593-162509 GCF_001807555.1 Brevibacterium sp. HMSC08F02
AGCAACAAAAACACCCCTTAGCAGTGGTTGCTAAGGCGTGGATCCCGGCTAACGGGAGTCTGCCCACTGCTAACGGGTGGATTTGTTGCTGACGGGAGTTTTTCTGGTTGGCGACGGTTGCGCTGCCACCCAACGCACCCACGCCCAAACGCAGCTGCGCTGACAAGCGATTGCTTGCCGGCGCAGTGTGGCTAGGCGGGAGGTCACGGGCGGCTTATGCCCTCGAGGCCTACACCTCGTTCTACTGCTGGGGCCGCCATCCCACCACCGCCCCACGCCTTAGCAACAAAAACACCCCTTAGCAGCTACTGCTAAAGCGCAGATCCCGGCCAAAGGGAGTCTGCCCACGGCTAACGGGTGGATCTGTTGCTAACCGGTGTTTTTACCGTACGAAGCGTGCCCGGCTGGGCCAACACCTGCGGGGCTGGGCACCGCCCCACCTCAGGAAAATCACGAGGTGCCGCCCCGGCTGGAACCGGGCCTCCACCTCGTTCTACTGCTGGGGCAGCCATCCCAACACTGCCCCACGCTTTAGCAACAAAAACACCCCTTAGCAGTGGTTGCTAAAGCGCAGATCCCGGCCAAAGGGAGTCTGCATGCGGCTAACGGGTGGATCCGTTGCTAAGGGGTGTTTCTGCCGGTCGACGGGTGCGCTGGCACCCAACGCACCCGCACTCCAAACGCAGCTGCGCCGACAAGCGATTGCTTGCCGGCGCAGTGTGCCTTGGCGGGAGGTCACGGGCGGCTTATGCCCACGAGGCCTACACCCCACTCACTCCCATTCGATGGTGCCCGGGGGCTTCGAGGTGATGTCGAGGACGACGCGGTTGATTTCGTCGACTTCGTTGGTGATCCGGTTGGAGATCTTCGACAGCGTGTCGTAGGGCACGCGGGTCCAGTCGGCGGTCATGGCGTCTTCACTGGACACGGGGCGCAACACGACGGGGTGTCCGTAGGTGCGGCCGTCGCCGGCAACACCAACGGAGCGGACATCGGCCAGCAGCACAACGGGGCACTGCCAGATGGTGTCATCCAGACCTGCGGCGGTGAGTTCTTCGCGGGCAATGGCGTCGGCTTCGCGCAGAATGCTCAGACGCTCTTCGCTGACCGCGCCGACAATGCGGATGGCCAGGCCGGGGCCGGGGAACGGCTGACGGCCGACAATCACCTCGGGCAGACCGAGTTCACGGCCGACAGCCCGAACTTCGTCCTTGAACAGCGCACGCAGCGGTTCAACCAGCTCAAACTGGAGGTCGTCCGGCAGACCGCCGACGTTGTGGTGGCTCTTGATGTTCGCGGTACCCGATCCCCCACCGGATTCGACAACGTCCGGGTAGAGGGTGCCCTGCACCAGGAACTCGATGTTTTCGCCTTCGCCCTCCCGCGATTCCGCGACGAGTTCAGCGGCAGCCTGTTCGAAGGTGCGGATGAATTCGCGGCCGATGATCTTGCGCTTCTGTTCGGGATCTTCGACACCGTCGAGTTCGCCCAGGAACTTCTGGGAAGCATCGACCGTCACCAGGCGAACACCGGTTGCGGACACGTAGTCCTGTTCGACCTGTTCGCGTTCGTTCTTGCGCAGCAGGCCGTGGTCAACGAAGACGCAGGTGAGCTGGTCGCCGACCGCACGGTGGACAAGAGCTGCAGCAACGGCCGAGTCAACACCGCCGGACAGAGCGCAGATGACCTTCTTGGTGCCGATCTGTTCGCGGATGCGCGCGACCTGTTCGTCGATGATCGAATCGGCTGACCAGTCCGCCTTGAGCCCTGCGACCTTGAACAGGAAGTTCTCGATGGTCTGCTTGCCGTATTCGCTGTGCATGACCTCCGGGTGCCACTGCACACCGGCGAAACAGCGCTCGGTGTCTTCGATCGCAGCGATGGGAGCACCGGCGGTGCTGGCCAGAACCTTAAAGCCTTCGGGTGCGGTTTCAGCGGAGTCGCGGTGAGACATCCAGACGGTCTGTGCGGCAGGCAGACCGGCCAGCAGAGCGCCTTCTTCTGTCACTTCGAGTGCCGTGGAGCCGTATTCGCTGGCACCGGTGCGCGCTACGCGGCCGCCGAGTGCCTGCACCATGGTCTGGAAGCCGTAGCAGATGCCCAGCGTGGGCACGCCGAGGTCGAACACTTCCGGGTCGATCGACAGGGCATCTTCCGCGTTGACCGATGACGGTCCGCCGGAGAGCACAATGGCGACCGGCTTTTTGGCAGCGAATTCGGCAGCGGTTGCGGTGTGGGCAATGATTTCGGAGAACAGCCCGGCTTCGCGTACACGACGTGCGATCAGCTGCGCGGTCTGCGCACCGAAGTCGACGACGAGGACGGGGCGGGCGTCCGTACCTGTTTCGGGGGTCTGGGTCATGCTTCTATCCTAAGCGTTCGCAGAGGCGATCCTGCCGATGCAGGAGGTGGTCAGGCGGTGGTACTCGCAGTGGTCAGGCGGCTGATTTCGGCGCGACGACAACAGCGTCGTCGAGTTCCTTTTCGCCGCGGCGGTGGATTTTCGCTTCAACAATGAACGACATGACCGGAACAACACCGGCCAGCGCCAAGACGAGGAGGTTCTTCAGGCCCCACTTCATCTGCGAGTTCAGCCAGAAGCACACGATCAGGTAGGCCACGTAGCACCAGCCGTGTGCAATGGCGACGGCCGCGGCTGCGTTGAAGCTGCCGAAGGTCAGTGCTTCTGCCGGGTTGCCGCCCATCATGAGTCCCCAGATGAGGTACTTGAAGATCATCTCAATGGTGAGGATCAGCAGCATGACACCGGTGATGATCGCCATGATCCGGTAGAACCGCAGTGCGTTGCGGGCGGACTGCCAGCGGTTGAGGGTGAACACCGCATTGGGGTCGTCCTCGTTGAAGTCCGGGCGGCGGTCCAGGGGGTCACCGCCGTGTTGGGGATCGTTGCTCACTGGGGGTCTCCGTTCTTGGGAGTGCGGGGCAGCTTTTCGCCGGCGTCTTTGACGACCACGTATTCAACGGGCGCTTGGTCTTCCCGGCGGAGTGCATTGTATTCGTCGCGCAGCAGGCGGAACCAGATGTACACGGCGAAGACTGCGAACACGATCCATTCGAGCGCGTAGAACGCCGATTGGAGGTCAAAGCCTTCGTCTTGCGGTTCCTGGTAGGGAACATAGGACAGCTGGTCACCGCCGATGCCGACTTCCGGCTTTTCCTGCGGGAAGAGGAACGCGGAGTACGTGTAGACGTCGAAAAGGTTGACTATCTGCGAGGTGGAAACGGACCGGACTACTCCTTCGGGGAGGTCCTTGGTGTCCAGGGGCCCTTCGATGGGGGCTATGCGGGCATCAAGGGTGACATCCTTATCCGAGGCGGTGCTCGCCTTGGCTGTTTCGAGGTCTTCTGTCCAGCCGCGCACCACCGGAATGGCGGTGGGCTTGGAATCGATGTTGCCGGTGTCTGCGGCCTGGGCGTATTCGGGGTCGTCCGGGGCGAACATGGTGACGACCCAATAACCCTTGGTGCGGTTCAGGTAGCGGTCGTCGACGATGATCTGCTGATCCGGCAGGAAGTGCCCGCTGATGGTGACTCGCTGGTCGGCCAGGTAGCCCGGCATGGGCCCCTGGGCTTCCATGATGTCGTTGAAGGGCTTCGCCACCGCGAGTTCGGGGTTGTCGGCCCGCTGACTCTTGGACTGGGCGCGGTCAATCTGCCATGCGGACAGCATGACGAATGCGGTGACCAGCAGCAGGACGAGCGCCAGGAATCCCAGCCATCTGGGTTTCAGGGCAAGACGAAGCACGGAGCCCCTCAGCTTTCGGCGTCGACAACCACGTTGACGCGCTGGAAGGACTTGAGGTCCGTGTAGCCCGTCGTAGCCAGGGCACGGCGGAGGGCACCGGCGAGGTTGACTTCGCCGACTGCTGAATGGCCCGGCCCGTGGATGAGCTGTTCGAGCGGTGCGACGGTGCCCATGTGCACGCGACGGCCGCGTGGAAGTTCCGGGTGGTGGGCTTCTGCGCCCCAGTGGTAGCCCTGGCCGGGAGCTTCTTCTGCACGGGACAGTGCCGAACCGAGCATGACGGCGTCCGCGCCCATGGCGAAGGCCTTGACGATCGAACCGGTGGAGCCCAGTCCGCCGTCGGCGATCACGTGGACGTAGCGACCGCCGGATTCGTCCATGTAGTCGCGGCGGGCCGCCTGGACGTCGGCGATAGCGGTGGCCATGGGCACCTGGATGCCGAGCGTGTGGCGGGTGGTGGACGCGGCACCGCCGCCGAAGCCAACCAGAACACCGGCAGCACCGGTGCGCATGAGGTGCAGGGCGGGCGTGTAGGCGCTGACGCCGCCGACGATCACGGGGACGTCGAGTTCGTAGATGAACTGCTTGAGGTTGAGCGGATCGGTGGTGCTGGAGACGTGCTCTGCAGAAACCGTGGTCCCGCGGATGACGAAGAGGTCGACGCCTGCGTCGACAACCGTCTGGTAGAACTCCTGGGTTCGCTGCGGTGTGAGCGCACCGGCGACCGTCACACCGGCTTCGCGGATTTCAGCCAGGCGGGCCGTGATGAGTTCGGCCTTGATGGGTTCGCGGTAGATCTCCTGCATGCGCTCGGTGGCGCGCTGGTCGTCAAGCCCCGCGATTTCGTCAAGCAGCGGCTGGGGGTCTTCGTAGCGGGTCCACAGACCTTCGAGGTCGAGAACGCCGAGCATGCCCAGACGGCCAAGCGCAATGGCTGTTGCCGGGCTGACGACAGAGTCCATGGGAGCAGCCAGATAGGGCAGGTCGAACTGGAACGCGTCGATCTGCCATTGGAGCGAAACATCCCGAGGATCGCGGGTGCGCCGCGAAGGGATAACCGCTACGTCGTCAAGTGAATATGCCCTGCGTCCGCGCTTTCCGCGGCCGATTTCCAACTCTGTGCTCACGCGTCCCAGGGTACCCCAGGGCACTGACACGACTGCGGGCCGCCATGGTCGAAACCACAGCGGCCCGCACTCTGTCAGCCTTCTGCGAAGGCCAACCCCAAGCGCCATTCACGGTGCCCGCTCCCTCGGTAGGTATCAGACCCCAGGTGAGCGGCGCCTCGTGATTCAAAGCCAGCCCGTCAGGGCATGGGGGTTGTCCAGTCTTCGTAGACGTGGGCGCTGGCCCAGAAGTGCAGTTCGTACAGGCTGGCCTGTTCGAACACGGCCTTCATTTCGGCGCGCAGGGCCGGGGTGGCCTGTTCCATTTCGCGTTCGAGGATCGCAACCGCGCCGCGGGTGGATTCGTCGAATTCGGGGCTGTCGTACATGGTGATCCACGATGCGAAGGGGTGGCCCTCCAGGTTCGATCCGGCCTTCTTCATGAGCACCTTGCCGATGTGGGCGTACACCCAGAAGCACGGCAGGACACCGGCAACACCAACCTGGTAAGGGCGCAGAGCTGCGGTTGCCATGAGGAATGACACATAGCCCAGCGACGTGGGGCTGGCGATGACAGCTTCGGCGTCACGGCCTTCGTCGGAGCCGCGCTCACCGTGGCGCAGACCGCGAGTGCCCGCGGTTTCCTGCTGGATTTCCTTGACCAGCGGAGCGAAGACCTCGTCAGCGAAGACGGCTTCGTGGAGTTCGTTTTCGGCGACAACCGCTTCCGAGGTTGCCCCAGCCCAGAACTGCATGTCGTCGTTGCGGGAGGACTTGCCGGACAGCTGCGCCATGGCACGGCCGTAGCCGTCCAGGTAGACCTCGTCCTGCAGCAGGTAGTGGACGAACACCTTGGGATCGAGGCTGCCGTCTGAGAGCTGTTCGATGAAGGGCAGGGCTTCGATGTCCTTGATGATGGGCTCGACGTGTTCCCAAAGTTCACGGCTGTGGGGGCCGGCGATGAATTCGCTCATTGTGTCTCCTGACAGTCGTTTTTCAGTTGTTGTATTGCGGATGGCGTGGTTCTGCGGGCAGCGCTGCTGCCGGCAGCGCCGCTGTTGTCAGCGGGTGATGTTGACGATGTGGTCGACGGGCCCGTGCGCACCGTTGGGGTTCAGCGACAGCTGCCACTCGGCTGCACTGCCGATGGCGCGGGCCAGGTAGTCCAGTGCCGCGCCAACGGCGTCGCCCAGCTGCTCCCCTGTCGAGGCACCGGACGGGTCTTCGCCCGCCTGTGCCAGGGCGTGCCGGCGGTGGGCAACCTCAGCTGCGATGGCCGCCGACAGCGTGCAGCCGGTGCCGTGGGTGTTGGGGGAAAAGACGCGCGGGTGGCTGAATTCGCGCCACGCGATGTCGTCGCCTTCGGCAACCGCGAGGATGTCGGTGACGATGTCCTCTGCCCCGTGGCCGCCCTTGAGCAGCACGGCCTTCGGCCCCATTTTCAGCAGGCGCGCAGCCTGTTCGCGCATCTGTGCGGGACTGCCGGCTTCGGGTTCGTCGTCGCCCAGCAGGAGTGCTGCTTCCGGCAGGTTGGGGGTGATGAGCCCGGCCTGCGGCAGCAGAACCGTGCGCACCGCCTCGATGGCGTTCTCTGCCAGCAGCCGGTGCCCGGATGTGGCGACCATGACGGGGTCGACCACAAGGAATCCCAGACGGCCAGCCTCGGCGTAGTCGGCTGTTGTCTGCACGAGTTCGGGTGTGCCGAGCATGCCGGACTTGGTGGCATCAACGTAGATGTCGTCGACAACCGAATCGAACTGATCGATCACGAAGTCGTGGTCGATTTCGTAGATGCGGCTGACCCCGTGGGTGTTCTGTGCGACGAGAGCCGTGATGATGCTGGCCCCGTAGGCACCGCGCGCGGTGAAGGTTTTGAGGTCCGCCTGGATTCCCGCACCGCCGGACGGGTCAGTGCCGGCGATCGTGACGGCGACGGGAGGACGAGGGGCGGTTGCGGTCATGAGTTTTCTCCTGTGTAAGCCGTAAGGATGCTGCGCGCGGCCGCCGCTGGGTCGGGTGCGGTCATGATGGCTGACACGACGCAGATTCCCGCAGCACCCGTGCCGCGCAGGGCTGCCGCGTTGTGGTCTTTGATGCCGCCGATGGCAAAAGCGGGCAGGCCCGCCATTTCGGCGCGTTTCCGGAAACCGTCAGCGCCGATGGCGCTGCGACCGGTCTCCTTGGTCTGGGTTGCGTACACCGGACCGATGCCCAGCAGATCGACTTCCTGACTGCGGGCGCGTTCAAAGTGTTCGGGTTCTTGGGCTGAAACTCCCAGCAGCGGTTCCACACCGATGTGCTGGCGAACATCGTCTGCTGACATGTCGCCCTGACCCACGTGCACGTGGACTTTCCGGCCTTGCTCCAGCAGACGGGCGGCGACATCAACGCGATCATTGACGAAAACAGGGATCTCGGTGTCGATGCCGTGTTCCTCACGGGCCTGCTGAACAGCATCGAGCACGCTCACGGTGAGTTTTTCGAAGCCGGCGTCGTCAATGTGCTTATCGCGCACCTGCACAATGCCCACTCCCCCGGCAATTGCCTGGGCGACGGTGTCGGCGACTGTGCGGCCAACACTTTCGGCCATCGCCGTGTCGGTCACCAGGTAGAGGTCAGTGCTGTATTCGGACAGGCGGCCCAGTGGTGCGCTCATGCGGTTCCTCCTGTTGTCCACGTGGTCTGGATCCGGGCTAGGTCTTCAGGCCGGGCAGCGTAGAGGCCGTCGGGGAAGTGCGCGGCAAATGTGCCGGGCCCATTGGCTCTTTTGTGCGCTGACTGGGCGGCCGAGGTGAAGTGCAGGTGCGCTGTCGCTGCAGCCACGCCGGTGCTTACCTGCTGGCTGAGGTCCTGTGTTTGCGGAGTGTGGGCGGCCGCTGCCGCATAGGCGGCGGTGAGCGCTCCTAGCGAGCACCCCGTGCCGATGACGCTGGGCATATAGGGGCTGCCGCCGGTGATTGTCACGGTGTGCGTGCCGGAATCGTCGGCAAAGACAATGGCGTCGGACTCCCCGGAAACAGCGACGACGATGCCGGTCTGGGCGAGGCTTGCGGCTGCCCCGAGGGCGTCGTCAACTGAGTGTGTTGAGTCGGTTCCGCGGGCACTGCCGGACTGCTGTGCCAGACCGATGATTTCGGATGCGTTGCCGCGCACAACGGCCGGGCGGCTGTTCAGTGCGCGCACAATCCGGGAGGTGCGGTGCCCGGAGATCCCAAAGCCCACGGGGTCCAGAACCCACGGTTTACCGGCCTGGTTGAAGGTGTCGATGGCAGCGTCGGCTGACAGGTACTGGTGCGATGTTGGGGTGCCGAAGTTGATGAGCAGACCATCTGCAACGCCGGCGAAATCAGCGGCATCGGCTTCGTGGTCGATCATGGCGGGACTGGCACCCGCTGCCAAAAGCACATTCGCGGCGAACTGCTGAACAACCGTGTTCACAATGCAGTGCACTAAAGGCGTGCGCTCACGCAGAGACTCAAGCAGCGTGCCCGCATAGTCTTTGAGTTCCATGACATCCCTTCGCTGGTCCTAACCACACAGGTTCAACGGGTTAATCTCAGCCGCTGTATAACGGCACCCCGTGTCACTTCGCTCACCCTAACACCCACCACTGACACAAGCGCATGACGCAGAGCCACGGCACAGTCCCGCTCCCCCGCAGACCGGTCCGCAGACCAGCCGAGCAGACCAGCCCAGCAGGCCCGAGAACCGCGACCTCCACCTCGTGAGATAAACCCAGAAAAACAGCTGTGCACCCGGCCAGAGGCTCGGGCGCACAGCCGATATTCACAGCAGCAGCCGGTCAGGCTGCGACGGATCAGTGGTAGTTGGGGGCTTCCTGGGTGATCTGGATGTCGTGCGGGTGGCTTTCCTTCAGACCCGCGGTGGTCAGGCGCACAAACTGGCCCTTGTCCTTCAGTTCCGGAATCGAGCGGGCACCCACGTAGAACATGGTCTGGCGCAGGCCGCCGGTCAGCTGGTAGGCGACCTGGCGCAGCGGACCGCGGTAGGCCACGCGGCCCTCAATGCCTTCCGGCACGAGGTCGGTGTCAGTGGCGACATCAGCCTGGAAGTAGCGGTCCTTCGAGTATGACTTGCCCTTGCGCGGCGCCATTGCGCCCAGCGAACCCATACCGCGGTAAGCCTTGTACTGTTTGCCGTTGACCAGGACGAGTTCGCCGGGGCTTTCCTCACAGCCGGCCAGCAGTGAGCCGAGCATGACCGAATCAGCGCCGGCGACAAGAGCCTTGCCGATGTCACCCGAGTACTGCAGACCACCGTCGCCGATCACCGGCACTCCGGCTTCGCGGGCGGCCTGGTACGCCAGGTTGATTGCGGTGACCTGCGGGACGCCCACACCGGCGACAACGCGCGTGGTGCAGATGGAGCCCGGGCCCACACCCACCTTGATGGCGTCAGCGCCGGCGTCGATGAGTGCCTGAGCGCCCGCGCGGGTGGCCACATTGCCGCCGATGACCTGCACGTTCTTGAACGCCGGGTCTTTCTTCAGCGACTTGATCATGTCCGTCACACCGCGGGCGTGGCCATTGGCGGTGTCGACCACAAGCACGTCGACACCGGCTTCGGCCAGCAGGCCCGCGCGCTCAAAGGCATCGCCGTAGAAGCCGACCGCGGCACCGACGAGCAGGCGGCCTTCGCCGTCCTTCGAAGCGTCGGGGTATTCGTCGCGCTTGACGAAGTCCTTGACCGTGATGAGGCCCTGGATCTTGTTGTTTTCATCAACCAGCGGGAGCTTTTCGATCTTGTGTTCTGCCAGAAGTTCGTAGGCCTTTTCAGCCGAAACGTCATGCGGGGCGGTGATGAGCGGCATCTTGGTCATGATTTCGCCGACCGTGGTGGTGGCGAAGTCAGCGCGCGGCACAAAGCGGAGGTCGCGGTTGGTGATGATGCCGACCAGCGTGTCATCGTCATCAACCACCGGCAGGCCGGAAATGCGGTACTGGCCACACATGTAGTCGAGTTCTTCGAGCGACTTTTCGGCGGTGATCGTCACCGGGTCGGTGATCATGCCGGATTCGGAGCGCTTGACGTAGTCGACCTGGGCAGCCTGGTCTTCTTTCGACAGGTTGCGGTGAATGATGCCCAGACCGCCGAAGCGGGCCATGGCGATTGCCATGCGGGATTCCGTCACGGTGTCCATAGCGGCTGAGACCAGCGGAACCGCGATGTCGAGTTCGCGCGTCAGCCGGGTTTTCGTCGAAGCTTCCGACGGGATGACATCGGTGTCGCCCGGCAGCAGCAGGACGTCGTCATAGGTCAAGCCGGTAAGCGAAAACGGATCTTCTGCGTCTTTGAAATGCTGGTGAACCTCTGGCACGAGAACCCTTCCTCCGGTTGGACCGCTGCCGCCTGATGTGCGCGGGACATGTGCTTGACACGTGCCTGCCGTCCGCGGCTTTTTTCTGAACCTATCCTAAGGGGTTCGCGCACGCGTAAGCGGCGCGGGTTGGATGGTCATGTGGGCGGTGCGCTTGGTGCCGCTCACGCGCAGAATCAGCCGAAAGTATGACCCCAAGTTCAGCTTTCTGCGCGATGTGCAGAAAGTAGGAACGCGCGAGGCTGAAGGCATGCTGATTCTTGCGATTGTCCTCATTTCACTGGCACTGGTTTTCTACACGATCGGCGTGTGTGCCGAGCGGCTGAAGAAGACCCTCACCTGGCCGCACGTGGCCCTGTTCGGACTGGGTCTGCTATTCGATGCTTCCGGCACCGAGGTCATGCGCCGCATTGCCGCCGCAGGCAATTCGACAATGTCGAACGCCCCCGATGGTTCTCTCGCCCAGATCCTGTCGATCACCATGGCGATCACCGGCCTGATTGCGCTGATCCTCATGGCGGTGCACTTCTTCTGGGCGCTCATTGTGATGATCAAGGGCACCGAACGCGCCAAGGCCATCTTCCACAAGTTCTCCGTGACTGTGTGGGCCATCTGGCTGGTGCCCTACCTGACCGGAATGGTCTCCTCAATGGTCGCGTGAGCGTGCGGCTGACGAGGTGCAGGGCCGGCTGACGAGGTACCGGTCCGGCTTACGAGGCGCCGCTCACCACGCCGCTCTCACCGAGCCAGCCCCGTGGGCACGCTGAGTGGGAAGTTCGACTGGAACTCCCGCGCTTTCCCGCTGAGCGGATCAGTGAACTGCAGCCCGTCTGCCACCAGCTGCAGCGGATCGGAAAAGTCGTACGGGTCCGGCGCCCAGTCAGCCGGGTAGACGGGATCTCCCACCATCGGCACACCCAGCCCGTTGAGGTGTACGCGCAGCTGATGGGTTTTCCCAGTGACCGGCTCTAAGGCGAACTCGCCGATTGAGGTGAGCTCCGCCTCGTGATTTGGGAGTGAGGCTTCCGGCCCTACGACCGGTGCCGATTCCGGCGGGAGTCGGCGGGCAGCTCGCCCGCGGATTCCCTCGAACCGCAGCCGGGTTTCCGTGTTGGGCGCCCCGGGAATTTCAACCACTTGGCGATCGCCTTTGGTTTTGTGCAGGCGGGTGCGACGGACGGCCGGCAGAGTGTGGGGGTCGAAATCGTCCGGCAGCCAGGCGAGCGCCCGGTAGGTTTTGTGCACGCGGCGGTTTTGGAAGAGAACCTGGTAGGCGCCTCGGGTTTCGGGCCGGCGGGAGAACAGCAGCAGCCCGGCGGTCACGCGGTCCAGCCGGTGGACGGCCACCAGGTCGGGTTCGTTCAGTTCGATGCGCAGGCGGGTCACCGCGGATTGGCGGACAAAACGGCCGTTGGGTGTCGAGGCGAGGAAGTGCGGTTTGTCGACCACCACGATGTCGCGGTCTTCGTGGAGCACGGTGAGGGCGAACGGGACGGGATCTTCGTGCGGGACCGGACGGTGGAAGAAGTAGAAGCCGCCGGGCATGACGGGGTCGTCCGGGCCTGCGGGGCGGCCGGTTTCGTCGGTCAGGCAGCCGCCGTCCGGGTGTTCGGTGAGCCAGGCGCGGTCCTGGGGCGAATGGTCGGGGAACTCCTGGGCCAGCCAGGACTCGACCGTTTCTGGGACCGGCAGGTGGGCTTTTGCCGAGGTCTGCTTCCCACCGGGAGCGCGCAGGCGGGTTGCGCTGATCCCCTCACGAGGCGGAAGAGGACTTCGCATCGCAACCTCCTGGGGGCTCGGGGCGGGTTTGGCAGTGGGCACCTCCCCCATTCATACCCTTACCGGGCGGATATGAGAAAAGGGGGCGCGAAGTCGGCGTATTCACGATAAAGTCGACCGGGCCGGGATTTTATCGACAGGAGAAGCTGTGAAGCTCACCACCATGCTGCAGAACGTTGTTTCCGACCACGGGGACCGCATCGCGCTGGTCACTCCGTCAGAGCGTGTGACTTACGCGCAGCTGGACGATAGGGCACGACGGGCGGCTGCTGTGCTTGCCGCGCATCAGGTGTTTCCCGGCGATCGTATTGGCGTGATGACGCTCAACAGCGCTTCGGCTGTGTACACGCTGTTCGGCGCGTGGTACTTGGGTGCGATTCCCGTTCCTTTGGATCCGAAGATGGATTCGGATGACCTCGAAGCGGTCATCAGCCACGCGGGCATTGAGGTTGCTCTTGTTTCCGCAGAACTGTGGAAAGCCGCCAAACGCGTTGACCTGGGCATTGAGTGGATTGTGTCCGATGCCGGGCGCGGTGGCGCTGGCGCTGGCGCTGGTCGTGGTGGCCGTGGGGCTGGCCGTGGCGGTTCGGTGTTTGAAACTGCAGTTGATGCCGTCGATCCGTACACGGAAGCTGAATACGAAGACGCTGCGACCGCACTCATTCAGTACATCGATCTTGTTGATGGGATTCCACGGGGTGCTGTTTTCACCCACGCTGGCTTGGCCGAGGCGCAGCCTGCTGTTGCGCAGGCCATGGGGATTGACGGCTATGACGTTGTGCAGACCGCCTCACCCCTGTGGAACCCAGCGGTTCTGCACACGTCGATTCTGACGCCTCTGTCCTTGGGGGCTGCGGTCGTGCTGTCAGCTGATCCGCAGCCTGGCTCTGCAGCGGCCCTTGTGCAGAAAGCCGGTTCGACGGTTGTCACCGGCACCGAGGCCGCACTTCTTGCTTCTCTTCCCGGCGCGACGTCTGCTGGTTTTGCTCCGGGTGACATTGAGCGGATTTTTGTGCTCGGCGCTGTGTCGTCCCCGCGGGTGGGTGCTGAGATTGCGCGCGCCTACAGGGCTAAGCACTTCTTCGGCCTGTACTCCCCCGGTGCTGCCGCGGGTGTTGGTCTGCTGGTCACAGCCCAGGACATTGTGAAGGCTCCCGGGTCTGTGGGCTCTCCTGAGCAGGGCACCGGCATTGATGTCCGAGTTGCCGAAGGCACCGGCACCGCCATGGGCGGGGTCGCTCCTGACGAGGTGCCGGGCCGGGATTCGGCTGGTTCGGCTGGCGCTGGTTCAGCTGATGGTGAGGGTGCGCGTGGTGAACTGCAGCTGCGCGGTCCCGGCCTGCTGAAGAACTTTTGGCGCAATCCGATTGCGACCGCCGATTCGCATGACGGCGAATGGCTGCGCACCGGAGTTGCTGCCCGCGTTGATGCCGAAGGCCGGATTCACCTGGTCTGAGTGGCCGTCTTGCTGGGCTGCAGTCTTGCCTAGCTGGAGCCTGGTTCGTCAGCTGGGTTGCTGCAGCAGCCAGTCGAAGTCTTCCCGCATTTCCTTTTCCAGCCCGTGCGCTAGGGATTGAGCGAACGGCACGGTGAAGTGACCGTTGTCGTAGCTGGTCAGGATGTTACCGACCACCGCATCGCAGTTCTCCTTGCTGGGATCATCTATGGCGGGGCAGATGTATTCCTTCATGTCCAGGGAATAGGCACCCTCAGGAAGGTCTGTCTGCGGGTCTTCGTCGAGCCATTTCTTTTCGATGCCGCATTCCTGTGGTGCGCCGCCACCGGATATGCACCGAGGAATGTTCAGGTTGTCGTCTTTCGGTGCGGCTCGCATGAGCATCAGCTTCGCGCCGGTCTCGGTGATCTGCTCCCACCAGTCGGGGGCTCGGTCCAGGATGTACTCTTCATCCTCCTGTTCGTCCGTGCGGGAGCCCGATGTGACTACAAGGTCAACGTCGTTGTCATCGAGCCATTCGATGAGGTTTTCGTTGTACTTGCCGCACATTGAGTCTGGGGATGGTTCACCGCCCAAGGGGCAGCCGCCTTTGTCCAGTACGAGGACTTCCCAACCGTACTTCTTGGCGAGACTCTTGAATGTCGTCTCCCAATGGCCAGCGAAGGACCCACCGGCCAGAGCAATTGTTGCTGTCGGCTGCAACGGAGCTTCCTCATCCTCACAGACCAGAACTTCGTCAGTGCCCGGGTCATCACCCCACCGCTGTTCGCAGCCCTGCTGAAAGTAGGGCGCCACGAAGGCTCCAGCATCTTCAGGTGCCGGGAAAACATCTGCTTCGGGCAGCTCACGGTTGTCCTCCCAAAACGCAATGTCAGCACCGGGGTATGTATCCGAATCGAGGTCGTCGTATGCAGAGTGAGCTTCAACGTTCGAGTTCGTTTGGGTCAGCGGGGTGATGACAAGTGCGCCCACCAGCATTGCCGCAGCACCCGCGGAGATCATCGTCTTGTTGCGTTTGAACACTCCGCCGATGCGGGATGTTGATCGCGGGGCCAAGCGCTGTTCAACACCCCGGTAGGTCAGTGCAGCCAGAACGATTGCGATGACGCAGACGACCGCGGCTCCCCTGATGCCGGCGGCAGGCTGGTCTATGATGTTCAGGTAGAAGATGAGCACCGGCCAGTGCCACAGGTAGATGCCATAGGACCGGTCGGCAAACCACCGCACGGGGGCTGATGTGAGGAACCTCGAGGACGAGAACCTTTCTGCCGGGGTGCCGCTGAGGTCACCCGCGATCATCACGAGCAGCCATCCCACCAGCGGCCACAGCGCCCACGGGCCGGGGAACACCTGTCCGCCATCGAAGACAAAGCCGGTGGCCGCGATCATGACAAGACCAATCCACCCGGCAGCAAACCTCCACCTGGTGTTCAGCTGGATGCGGTCAAGAACAAGAGCCACAAGCCCGCCAAAGGCAAACTCCCACAGGCGGGTCCACGTCGACAGATACGCTTCGTCTTGCGCGTAGTGCCCCTGGATGATGGCCGACAGCAATGAGGCGACCAGTACGCCGGTGAGTGCTAGGGCGATTGTCTTCACGAAGCGCATGCGCCGAGTGGCACCTGCAATGATCGCCACGAGGGCAAAGCAAATTGGGAGTCCTACATAGAACTGTCCCTGTACGGATAGGGACCAGAAGTGCTGGTACAGCGAGGTCTGTGGGCCCGCTGCACCATAAGCCAGCTGTGAGCGGATGAGCTCAAAGTTCTCGACGTACAGAAGCGATGCCCGCGCTTCCGCGAATATCTGCCGGTGGTCGGTTTTCGGCACGATGAAGAAGGCAGCAACAGCCGTCACACCAATGACGAGGGCCGCGGGCACGAATATTCGTCTGAATAGTCGGCCGAAGTATTTTGTCAGGTTGATCCGGCCGGTGCTGTTCAGCTCCCGCAGGAGCATGCCAACGAAGAGAAAGCCGGTGATCGCCAGAAAGATGTCGATGCCGCCTGAGATTCGCCCTTGGCCGAACAGGTGGAAGAGCACAACGCCGAGCAGCGCAAGCCCGCGGACTCCGTGAAGCTCAGGACGGAATCTGCGTTCGGGGACACTCAGCATTGACGATACTCGCACCGGCGTATTCACAGCAGCGAACTTTCATCTCTACTCGACGTCTACAGCATGTCTCGACTTACTCGATTTTGGTAAAGGCTGAACGCCAATTCAATTACTCTGCCGGCTGCGAGTTGCAGACAAGTGAACTAACAGTTGCCACCTGGGATATTTGCGCGCCGTCCATTCGTTCAGCGGCGCTACTTCAGCAGCCAGTCAAAGTCCTTCTGCATCTCCTTTTCGAGCCCGCTCGCCAGGGACTGGGAGAACGGTGCCGTGAAATGACCGCGATCGTAGGTCGTCAAGATGTTTCCTACAACCGCGTCGCAGTTCTCCTTGCTGGGATCATTTATGGCGGGGCAGATGTATTCCGTCATGTCCATGGAATACGCCCCCTCAGGCAGGTCTGTCTGAGGGTCCTCTTTCAGCCATTTCTTCGGCAAACCGCATTCCTGCGGCGTGCCACCGTCGGAAAGGCACGGCGGGATGTTGTGGTCATCGTCCTGGGGTGCGGCCCGCATGAGCATTAGCTTCGTTCCCGTACCGGTGATCTGCTCCCACCAGTACGGGGCTCGGTCAAGAATGTATTCTTCGTCTTTTTTCGTGTCGATTCGGGACCCCGGAGCCACGACCAGATCAACGTGGTGTTCGTCCAGCCATTTAATGAGGTTTTTGTTGTACCTTCCGCAGGCCGTGTCCATGCTTTCTTCAGAGCCAAGTGGACACGAACCTTTGTCCAGAACGGTGACTTCCCAGCCATACTTCTTGGCGAGTGTGTTGAAAGCAGCTTGCCAGTGGCCTCCTAATGAAGCACCCGTCAGAACAATCTGCGCCGTTGGATGCGCGGGAGGGTCCTCGTCTTCACAAACCTTGACGACGTCTCCCCCTGGTTTGTCCCCTGGCTGCTGATGGCAACCACGGTGAATGTACGGTGATCTGAACTCGGATGCGTCTTCAGGGGCAGGAAACACATCTGCTTCGGGGAGCTTGCGATCTTCATCCCAAAACGCGATGTGAGCGCCCGGATACACGTTAGGGTCGAGATCTTCGTAAGCAGTGTTCACTTCACCCCGCGGCAGGGTCAATGGCGTGATGGCGAGGGCCCCCACCAGCATGGCTGCAACGCCTACCGGAATCATAGTCTTGTTGCGTTTGAACACTCCGCCTATGCGGGATGTCGACCGCGGGGCCAAGCGCTGCTCAACGACCTGATACGTCAGGGCCGCCAACACGACCGCAATAGCGAACACAACCGCAGCACCTTTAATGCCGACAGCAGAACGGTCCCTGATATTCAAATAGAAGATAAGAACAGGCCAATGCCACAGATAAATTCCGTAGGAGCGGTCAGCAAACCACCGCACTGGCCACGACTTCAGAAATCGCGATGACGAGAACCTATCCACCGGTGTGCCGCTGAGGTCTCCAGCCACCATAACGAGAAGCCACCCCAGCAGCGGCCACAGAGCCAAAGGGCCGGGGAAAACCTGTCCGCCATCGAAGACAAAGCCGGTGGCCGCGATCATGGCAAGACCAATCCACCCGGCGGCGAACCGCAAACCATTGCTCAGGTGAATGCGGTCAAGCACTAGGGCGACAAGCCCGCCGAAGGCAAACTCCCACAAACGGGTCCACGTGGACAGATACGCCTCGTCCTGAGCGTACGAGCCCTGAATAACAGCCCACAGCAACGAGACCACCAGAACACTGGACAGAGCAATGGCAATAGCCCGAACAAAGCGCGTTCCCCGAACTGTGCCGGCAATGATTGCCACTGCCACAAAGAAAAATGGCAACACTACATAGAACTGTCCCTGCACCGACAAGGACCAAAAGTGCTGGTACAACGACGTCTGGGGTCCCGCAGCACCATAAGCCAGCTGTGAGCGGATGAGCTCGAAGTTCTCAAAGTACAGAAGCGACGCACGTGCCTCGGTGAAAGCTTGACGATGATCGGCTTTCGGCAGGATGAAATACGAGGCAACAGCCGTGACACCGATGACCAGCGCGGCAGGTATGAATATTCGCCGGAATAGTCGGCCGAAGTACTTCGTCAGATTGACCTTGCCGGTGCTGTCGAACTCCCGCAGGAGCATGCCGACAAAGAGGAAACCGGTGACGGTCAGAAAGATGTCGATGCCGCCGGAAACGCGGCCCTGGCCAAACAGGTGGAAGAGCACAACACCCAACAGCGCAAGCCCACGGACACCGTGAAGCTCACGACGAAACCTGCGTTCGGGGATACCCAGTTTCGGAGACACACGCACCGTGGAACTCACTGCACCGAACTTTCATCTCTACTCGACGTCTACAGCATGCGCGGGCATGCTCGGTTCTCGTTATGGCTGAAAGCCAATTGGTCCACCCTCTCGACTTAAAGTTTCAGAAAAGTGAACGCACGGTTGCAGCGAGGGATAACTTCAGCTGGAAGCCGAGATCCACCTCGTTCTTCTTTCGAGCTGCCCCTGCCATTGGCACAAAAACTCCCGTTAGCAACAGAAACTCCCGTTAGCCGGACTGCTAATGGGAGTTTCTGTTGCTAACGGGTGGGCGACCCCAAAAACCAGCACGCAACTCGGCTTAAAAACGACGAAGGGCGGATGGAGAGTCTCCATCCGCCCTTCGTTCACTGAGCTCAAACCGAAGTGCGAGCCTCAGCTAGACGATCAGTCTTCTTCGTCTTCTTCCTGCTTCTCGACAACCAGCGATTCGGTGGTGAGAACCAGTGCTGCGATCGATGCTGCGTTGCGCAGTGCCGAACGGGTGACCTTGACCGGGTCGATCACGCCCTTGCCGATGAGGTCGCCGTATTCGCCGGTTGCGGCGTTGTAGCCCTGGCCGAGTTCGAGTTCTTCGACCTTGGACACAACGACGAAGCCGTCCTGTCCGGCGTTTTCGGCAATCCAGCGAAGCGGCTGACGCACAGCGCGGCGCACGATGTCAGCACCGGTGGCTGCGTCACCTTCGAGGCCGAGGCCTTCGGCTGCAGCGGATGCGTGCACGAGTGCGGTACCGCCACCAGCGACGATGCCTTCTTCGATGGCCGCGCGGGTTGCAGCGACTGCGTCTTCGACGCGGTGCTTGCGTTCCTTGAGCTCGACTTCGGTGGCTGCGCCGACCTTGATGACGGCAACGCCGCCGGCCAGCTTAGCCAGGCGTTCCTGCAGCTTTTCGCGGTCCCATTCGGAGTCGGTCTTTTCGACCTCAGCGCGAATCTGGGCGACGCGACCGGCAACAGCTTCGTCTGCTCCGCCGCCGTTGACGACCGTGGTGTTGTCCTTGGTCACGGTGACGGTGCGTGCGGTGCCGAGCTGTTCCAGGGTGGCCTGTTCGAGCTTCATGCCCATGTCCGGGGTGATGACTTCGCCGCCGGTGAGGACTGCGAGGTCTTCCAGGATTGCCTTGCGGCGGTCGCCGAAGCCGGGAGCCTTGACGGCAGCAACGTTGAGGATGCCGCGCATCTTGTTGACAACCAGCGTCGACAGGGCTTCGCCTTCGACGTCTTCGGCGATGATCAGCAGCGGCTTGGATGCCTGCTGAACCTTTTCGAGCACCGGCAGGAGGTCCTGGATGTTCGAGATCTTGCCCTGGTTGATGAGGATGTAGGGGTCCTCAAGCACTGCTTCCTGACGGTCTGCATCAGTGATGAAGTACGGCGACAGGTAGCCCTTGTCGAACTGCATGCCTTCGGTGAATTCGAGTTCAACCGCGGAGGCCTGCGATTCGTCAATCGTGATGACGCCGTCCTTGCCGACCTTGTCGAATGCGTCGGCGATGAGTTCGCCGATTTCTTCGGACTGTGCCGACAGTGCTGCGACGTGTGCGATTTCCTTGGAACCGGAAACGTCGCGAGCAATTTCGAGCAGGCGAGCTTCAACAGCTGCGACCGCTGCTTCGATGCCGGCCTTGAGCTGGCCGGGGGCTGCACCGGCGGCAACGTTGCGCAGGCCTTCGGACACGAGTGCCTGTGCGAGAACGGTTGCGGTGGTGGTGCCGTCACCTGCGACGTCGTTGGTCTTGGTGGCGACTTCCTTGGCCAGCTGTGCGCCGAGGTTTTCGTAGGAGTCGTTGAGTTCGACTTCGCGGGCGATGGTCACACCGTCGTTGGTGATGGTGGGTGCGCCCCACGCCTTGTCGAGGACGACGTTGCGGCCCTTGGGTCCCAGCGTCACTTTGACGGTGTCGGCCAGAACGTTGACGCCCTTTTCGAGTGCCTTGCGGGCTTCGTCGTCGAACAGAAGGGTCTTAGCCATGGTTCACTTCTCTTTCTGTAAGCCGTTGCCTGTACGGCAAGCGCCGCCTGTCAGGCGGCGGTTGCTGTGGTTGCGGAAGTGATCAGGCGATGACTGCGAGGACATCGCGAGCCGAGAGCACCAGGTACTCTGCGCCTGCGTACTTGACTTCGGTGCCGCCGTACTTGGAGTAGATGACCTTGTCGCCGACTTCGACGTCGACGGGCACGCGGGTGCCGTTTTCGGCAACGCGACCCGGTCCGACTGCGACGACTTCGCCTTCCTGCGGCTTTTCCTTGGCGGTGTCCGGGATGACGAGGCCGGAGGCAGTGGTCTGTTCGGCTTCGACCTGACGGACGACGATCCTGTCTTCAAGCGGCTTGATGTTCACCGACATGGAGGAAACTCCTTCGATCAGTTGTATGAAGGTTGCTGTGTTCAACTTGAGCGGAGGGGACAGCTGGGGCGCTGTCTTCTGACCATGCGCCGCCTGCTTTGGTCTGTTTCCTGCCGTCGTCGCGGGTGCCGGCTGGAACGGTCCTTGACGAGTGCGGTGTGCTGAGGTTTTCGGCTGAGCCCTGTGCTCAGCTCATTGTTCAGCGATTAGCACTCGCACCACTCAGGTGCTAATTCAGACTGTAGTCCGCGTCTGGCACTCGGTCAAGCGGAGTGCTAAACCAACGCGCCTGGCGGCACGCTGACTGCCCAGCTGGCAGCCAATACACGCGCCAGATTCGAAGTCAGCTCAGGCCCACTCCCCGATGGCCCGCAGCGCGTTGGCGGTGGTGGTGTTCGCGATGTGCTCTTCAGATACTCCGCGAACTTCGGCCAGCTTGCGCGCGTTGAGTGCAGCGAGGTAGGGCCCGCCGGGCTTGCCGCGGTGTGGGTGGGGTGTGAGGAACGGTGCGTCGGTTTCAGTCAGCAGGAGTTCGTCCGGCACGACCGCCGCGGCTTCGCGCAGCCCGGCAGCGTTTTTGAACGTGATGTTGCCGGCAAAGGACATGAAGTATCCGCGGCGAGCGCATTCTTCGGCCATGTCAACGTCCCCGGAGAAGCAGTGGAGGATGGTGACGTCTGGCGCACCGACTTCGGCCAGGGTGTCGAGGACATCCTGGTGGGCTTCGCGGTCGTGAATCTGCAGGGCGAGGCCGCGGCGCTTGGCGATTTCGATGTGCGCGCGGAAGGATTCCTTCTGCGCGTCCATGTCGGCGCTGTCGGATGCGTCGGTGCGGAAGTAGTCGAGCCCGGTTTCGCCGACGACCCGCACGCGTTCGCGCCCGGCGAGTTCGTCGATTTCGGCCAGGGCTTCGTCCAGCTGCCCTGCGCGGGCAAGCGTGGGAGCTTCGTTGGGATGCAGAGCGACTCCACCCAGCAGCCAGGGCCTTCCATCCTCGGCTTCGGATGCCACGATGTCGGCTGTCCAGCGGGCGGCCGGCAGGTTGCATCCGATCTGGACTACTCGTTCGATGCCGGCCGCCATGGCCGATTCGTAGAAGAACGACAGCGGCGGAAACTGTTCGTCTTCGCCGGGCACGACGTCTTCTGCGATGACTTCGCCGGCCTTCAGCGGCAAGCGCACGCCGGTGCAGATGTCCAGGTGGGTGTGGGAGTCAACACCGGGCGCTGCCAATCGTTCGGGTACGTCCGGGTACTCTCCCGCTGCGCGTGAGGCCACGCTTATCAGTCCTCCGGTTCGACGTATTTGGGGAACACGGGTTCGGGTTTGGGAAGCTCGGTGCCGCCTGCCAGGCGTTCATCCAGAGCGGCGAAGCTGCGCGGGTCGCCGGCTTCGATGTTGTGTGCACCCGCTTCAGCCTTTCCGGCTTCCACACCCAGAAGGTCAAGGACCTTGGATGCGGATTCGGGCATGATCGGCTGAACCAGGATGGTTACGCGGCGCAGAACTTCAAGCGTTGTGTAGAGAACAACCGCCATGCGGCGTTCGTCGGTCTTGCGCAGCTTCCACGGTTCCTGTGCCGAGAAGTAGCGGTTGGCGGCCTCAAGAACCCGCCACAGGGCACCTACGTAGCGGTGCAGTTCCTGCAGGTCGACTTCCGAACGCGCCTTTTCGAGCAGAGCAGCGGCGGCATCCAGGAGCTCGCGGTCGTCGTCAGTGAATTCGTCATCAGAAACGTCTGGCACAACACCGCCGAGGTTCTTCGCGACCATCGAAAGTGAACGCTGCGCAAGGTTGCCGTACTCGTTGGCGAGGTCTGCGTTCTTACGCGAAATGATGCCTTCGGCGGAGTACGAACCGTCCTGGCCGTAGGAGATTTCCCGCAGCACAAAGTAACGCAGGGTGTCCAGGCCGAAGCTGTCGATGAGGTCGTAGGGGTCGACCACGTTGCCGATCGACTTGGACATCTTTTCGCCCTTGTTGAACAGGAAGCCGTGCGCGTGGACGCGCTTGGGCAGTTCAACACCTGCGCTCATAAGGAATGCCGGCCAGTAGACGGAGTGGAAGCGCAGGATGTCCTTGCCGATGATGTGCACGTCGGCCGGCCAGAATTCGCGGAACGATTCAGATTCGACATCCGGGTATCCCACACCGGTGAGGTAGTTGGTCAGCGCGTCGACCCACACGTACATGACGTGCTTGTCGTTGCCCGGAACAGGCACGCCCCAGTCAAACGTGGTACGCGAAATCGAAAGGTCCTGCAGTCCCTGCGATACGAACCCGATGACTTCGTTGCGGCGCGTATCCGGGCCGACGAATTCAGGGTGCTCTTCGTAGAGCTTGAGCAGTTTGTCCTGATAGGCCGACAGGCGGAAGAAGTAGGACTCTTCTTCTGTCCACTCGACTTCCGTGCCGGTGCCCACTGAAACGCGTGTGCCGTCTTCGCGCACCGCGGTTTCATCGTCTGCGTAGTAGGCCTCGTCCCGCACGGAATACCAGCCGGCGTACTTGTCGAGGTAGATGTCGCCGGCGTCGACCATCTTCTGCCAGATGAACTGGCTGGCTTTGATGTGGTCTTCGTCCGTGGTGCGGATGAATCGGTCGTAGCTGCTGTTGAGGTCGTCGTGAAGCTTCTTGAACTTCGCAGCGTTGAGGTCGGCGAGTTCGCGGGTGCTGATGCCCTCTTTCTGAGCTGTCTGCTGCATTTTCAGACCGTGTTCATCAGTGCCGGTCATGAAGAATGTGTTTTCGCCGTCCAGGCGCTTGAACCGCGCGATCGTGTCCGATGCGATGTATTCGTAGGCGTGGCCGATGTGCGGCTGGCCGTTGGGGTAGGCGATCGCCGTGGTCATGTAGAAGCTCATGTGGCACAGTCTACGGCCGGGCACTGACATGACGAGGCGCCGCCCACCATCCGAACCGGCACCTGACTTTCACTGGGGTCAGGCTCCGGCCCCGGGTCACTCCCTGTGCAGGTACGCCTCGTAGACTTCGCGGGTCTTCAGCCCCGCGGTTTTGGCGACCTGTGCTGCTGCGTCCTTGCCGCGCATGCCCTGGGTGACGAGTTCAGACACCCTCTCCAGCACGTCCTCCGGCTCTACACCCGGACCATCGGTGCCGGAAACGACCAGGGCGATTTCACCTCGTACGCCGTCGGCAATGTCGAGCAGCACATCCGCGGCGCGACCGCGGATGACCTCTTCGTGCAGTTTGGTGAGTTCTCGGCACAGTGCGATTCTGCGGTCGTGGCCGAACACCTCGACGATGGCTTCGACCGACTGGACGATCCGGTGCGGGGCTTCGTAGAAGACCATGGTGCGCTCTTCGCGTTCCAGTGACTGCAGCAGGGCGCGGCGTTTGCCGGATTTGCGCGGTAGGAAGCCTTCGAAGGTGAAGCGGTCGGTGGGCAGGCCCGACAGCGCCAGCGCGGTTGTCACAGCGGTGGGACCGGGTGCACTGGTTACGGGCAGTCCGCGGTCGGATACGGCTTTGACCACGTGGTAGCCGGGGTCGGAAACACCGGGCATGCCGGCGTCGGTGAGCAGCACGACGCGCATTCCGGAATCGACGGCGTCGGCGATTCTTTCGGCGCGGGACTGTTCGTTGTGGTCGAACAGGCTCATGATTTTGGCTGTGTGCTGGACTTCGAGCCGTTCGGCTAAATCGAGAAATCGGCGGGTGTCTTCAGCCGCAATGAGGTCGGCGGCGGCTATTTCTTCGCGCATGCGCGGCGATGCGTCCCCGAGGTTGCCCAACGGCGTCCCCACGAGCACGAGGGCAGCGCGGTCTGAGCTGTCAGTCACGGTCGTGTCCTTTTGTTCTGGAAGTGCCGAGGTGTTGGGGGAGGTGCTGAGGTGCCCGCCGGTCAGCGGCCCAAGCGCGGTTCGGCGCGGGGCAGGTTCCGAAAGCTGGGGGTCAGGATCCTGCGAAGGCACCGAAGCCGATGAGAACGCCGAAGATCGCGAGGAAGCCCAGCATGAGCAGCACAAAGATTGCAGTGCCCAGGTAGCCGCAGATCAGTCCGCCGATGGCCAAGCCTCGGCCCTGTTCGCCCGTCTTCTTGATCTGGGAAAGCGAAATGTGTCCCAGCACGATGCCGACCAGCATGCCCAGGAACAGCGGGCTGAAAGCCCAGCCGAGAACGAATCCGACAAGAGAACTGACCAGCGATCCGATTGCCATGCCGTTGGTGCCCGGTTGCTGATAGTACCCAGTCGGCTGTCCGTAGGGCTGGCCGTACACCTGCCCGTACTGCTGGCCATAGGGCTGCCCGTAGGACTGACCCTGGTAGCCGTAGGCCTGGCCTTGGTAGCCGCTGTTGTCAGGCTGTGAATACGGCTGAAGACTGCCCTGCGGCTGTTCCTCAGGCGGCTGGGGAATATACGAGCTGGACACTGCGGCTCCTCGAAGATCGGGGTGCGTACGCGCCCAGTGTAGCCCCGCCGGTACCGCCGCTGTCAGTTCAGCCGTGTCAGTGCCTCCATCTAGACTGGCGCCGTGAGTTCATTGGCATCGGGTACGCGCAGCAGCGCCGGAGCACAGCGCATCCGGACAACCGGGCTGCGCGCTTGCGTGCCGCAGAACCCTGCGCTGACGTCCGTGTGGGGCTGGGTGTGGCCGATGCTGATTGCCGCTGTCGGCGGATTTCTGCGCATGCTGCGCTTGGACCATCCGCGCGAACTCGTTTTTGACGAAACCTATTACGCCAAGGACGCCTACTCGATTGCCCATCACGGGGTTGAACTCAAATGGGCTGAGGACGCCAACCCCAAATTCGCCGCCGGCGATTTCTCGGCGCTGACCGATGACCCTTCGTATGTTGTCCATCCGCCGCTGGGCAAATGGATGCTCGGGGCCGGTCAGCTGCTTTTCGGCGACGGCACCAATCCTTTTGGCTGGCGCTTTACGGCAGCGCTCATCGGCACCATCAGCATTGTGATCATCGCCCGCATTGCCATCCGCATGTTCGGTTCGGTGTGGCTGGGTGCAGCGGCCGCCCTGCTGTTGGCAGCTGACGGGCAGCATTTTGTCCATTCGCGCACGGGCCTGCTGGACATTTTCGTCATGTTCTTTGTGCTCATCGCGTTCTTGCTGCTGCTCATTGACCGCGACGACGCCCGCCAGAAGATCCTGCAGCGCACAGGTCCTAGTGTCGACAAGCAGCACACGGGCTCCAAACCGTGGTTCATGCCGGCTTCTTTCGGCCCGTCCCTGGGGCTTCGCCCGTGGCGGCTGGCCGGCGGCATTGCTTTAGGTCTTGCCTGCGGCGTCAAATGGAACGGCCTGTACGCGCTGGCTGTTTTCGGCATCATGATTGTGCTGTGGGATGTCGCCAACCGTCGCGCGGCAGGCATCCGCCGCCCGTGGCTTGCCGCGCTCGGCAAAGACTCCGTGCCTGCGTTCATGTCGCTTGTCCCGGTGGCAGGCATCGTGTACCTGCTGTGCTGGACGGGGTGGATCCTCAGCCCCAAGGGCTGGGACCGCAGCTGGGCGGCTGAGAACAGCGGCTGGTGGGATTTCCTGCCTGACTGGATGGTCAGCCTTGCGCACTATCACTACACCGCCTACACCTTCCACGTCGGCCTCGACAAACCGCACACCTACATGTCCAACCCGTGGGGCTGGCCTGTGCAGTGGCGCCCCACCAGCTTCTACTACCGTTCCTACGGTCTTGGTGAGCACGGCTGCACGGTTGAGAAGTGCTCGGCTGCGATTCTCTCCGTGGGCAACCCCGTGGTGTGGGGCCTGGGAACCGTGGCTCTCGTCGTTGTTCTGCTGGCCTGGGTGCTGCACCGCGACTGGCGGGCCGGCGCGATCCTCGCCGGGCTTGCCGCAGTGTGGCTGCCGTGGTTCAACTACCAGCACCGAACAATCTTCACCTTCTACACCATCGTCATGGTGCCGTTCATTGTTCTTGCACTCGTCTACGCGCTCGGCATTGTGTGGGGAACAGCCACCGGCAGCACATCAGCACGGTCATTGCGGGCCCGCCGCCTGGCAGTCGCTGCGATCCTCGCAGCAGCGGTCCTCGTGTTCGCCTTCTACTACCCCATCTGGACGGGCACCACGATTCCCTACGATTCCTGGCGCATGCGCATGCTCAACCCCACCTGGATCTGACCGACCGAGCACCCAACACCAGCACGACCGCGCACCACAGCTGAGCCTCACCTCGGCAGCCTGCCCACCCAGGAACCTCCTCCGATTTCGAACAAAGGTTAATCGGAATCTATCTGTCGCGTAGCTTCGATTTAAGATTCCGTTCGCAAGGGGCTACTGATAATGGCCCCCTATGACCATTTCAGCCAACACTCCCCCGTCCCCCGCCGCAGATAACGCACCCAGCGAAAAATCCGCATCGGCGGTGGCAATCATTCCGGCCCGTGGTGGTTCCAAGGGCATCCCGCTGAAGAACCTGCAGAAGATCGGTGGGCGCTCCCTGTTGGCGCGAGCCATCGAAGCAGCTCAGCGAAGCACAGAAATCGACACTGTCGTCGTTTCCACTGACCACCAGGGCATTGCCGAAGAAGCACGCGCTCACGGGGCCGAAGTTGTTATGCGTCCCGACGACATCAGCGGCGACACCGCCTCGAGCGAATCCGCTCTGCTGTACACGCTCGCACAGCTCAGCCGCACCCACAAGCCCTTTGACATCACGGTGTTCATCCAGTGCACCTCGCCTTTCATCAACCCGCAGGACCTCGACGAAGCCACAGCCGCCGTCGCAGCTGGACGTCACGACGTCGTGTTCTCCGCAGCTGTTGACCATTCGTTCCTGTGGAAGCTCGGCGCCGACAGCACCGCTGAAGCCGTTGGCCACAGCGCTGAATTCCGTCCACGTCGCCAAGACCGCGAACCGCACTACTCCGAAACCGGCGCGTTCTACGTCATGCGCACTGCCGGCTTCCAGGAATCGGGCCACCGTTTCTTCGGTTCGATCGGTATCCAGGAAGTCCCGGAAGACGATGCCCGCGAAATCGATTCACTGTCCGACCTCACGCTGCTTCGCGCACTGGCTGATCAGCGTCAGCAGGAGACTTCACAGCTGAGCGAACTCGACATAGACGCTGTTGTCACGGACTTCGACGGTGTGCACACGGATGACCGCGTGTTCGTTGCCGAAGACGGTACGGAATCAGTACCGGTCTACCGCGGCGACGGCATGGGTGTGTCTCGCCTGGTCAAGGCTGGTGTGCCGTTCCTCATTCTGTCGAAGGAACGCAACCCGGTGGTCACCCGCCGCGCAGAGAAGCTGCGGGTAGAAGTTGCTCAGGGCATCGACAACAAAGCCCACGTGATTGCCGGCTGGATGGCTTCACACGGCCTGGATCCAGCCCGGGTTGCCTATGTCGGCAATGACATCAACGACCTTGAAGCCTTCAGCGAGGTCGGCTGGCCGATTGCGGTTGCCGATGCTCACCCGGCTGTTCTTGCCGCCGCACGTCACGTGCTGGCATCAGAAGGCGGCCGAGGTGCCGTCCGCGAGGTCTGCGACCTCGTCCATGTGCCCACCCGCCATTCGGCAGGTGTCCAGGAATCCCAGCCATCCACCACCCTCTGAGCTAAAAACCTCCCACCCGAAAGGATTGATATGACTGCTGTCCCCTACTCCACCACCAGTGCAGGCAAGACCATCACTCCCGTTGCAATCGGCGAACACAAGGTCGGACCGGGCAACCCCACCTACCTGATCGGCGAAATCGGCATCAACCACAACGGTGACGTCGAACTGGCCAAGCAGCTCATGGATGTTTCCAAGGTTGCCGGCGCACAGGCCGTGAAGTTCCAGAAGCGCAACCCGGAAGTGGCCGTTCCGGAGCACCAGAAGTCCAAGCCGCGCTCCACCCCGTGGGGCGAAATGACCTACCTGGAATACAAGTACCGCGTTGAGTTCGAAGACGAGCAGTACACCGAAATCGACCGCTACGCCAAGGAACTGGGCCTGCAGTGGTTTGCCAGCCCGTGGGACGTTGACTCGGTGAACTTCCTCGAAAAGTTCGACGCTGTCACTCACAAGGTTGCTTCGGCTTCGATCACCGACGTCAAGCTGCTTGAGGCTCTGCGCGACACCGGCAAGCCGCTCATCATGTCCACCGGTATGTCGACTCTCGAGCAGATTGACCGCGCCGTGGAGATCCTCGGCACCGACAACCTGGTTCTTATGCACGCCACCTCGACCTACCCTCTGCCGGCCGAAGAAGTGAACCTGCTGGCCATCCCGGCTCTGCGCGAACGCTACGGCGTTCCGGTCGGGTACTCCGGCCACGAACTGGGCACCACCATCACCACCGCGGCAGTGGCCCTGGGTGCTGTGACCGTTGAACGTCACATCACGCTGGATTCGAACATGTGGGGTTCGGACCAGTCGGCTTCGATGGAACCTGCTGAGTTCATTTCGCTCGGACGCCAGATCCGCGAAATCGAAACCGCCCTCGGTGACGGCAACAAACGCGTCATGCCGGGCGAAGAACCCAAGATCGCTTCGCTGCGCGTTCACAGCTGACGCTCGTAACTGCCAATCACCCAGCTGACGAGGCGCCGCTTGCCGGACGCTTGCTCGTTCGCCTGCCGGCGCCTCGCCTGCTTGTGCCCGCCCTCCGCTACGTGAAAGTACCCGTGTGAGTACGCCTCTGCTATCGCTCATCATCCCGGCCAAGGACTGCGCCGAATACCTGCCAACACTTTTTGAATCGCTGCTGTTCCAAGGCACGGAACCCGGCGGAAACTTCGATCTCAGCGCACTGCAGATCATCTTCATCAATGACGGCGGAACCGACAACACGCCCGAGGTCCTCAATGAGTACGGTTCGCGCTTTGCCGATTTCACGGTCCTGACCAACCCCGAAGCCACCGGCTTGGCGAACGGTCGGAACCAGGGATTGGAAGAAGCACGCGGCCGCTATATTCAATTCCTTGACGGCGATGATTGGCTCTCCCCTGGGCTGCTCACAACGCTTACTGCTGCAATCGATGGCTTGGGTGTTGATTTTGTCCGCACGGACCATACGACGGTCCTGGGCAATAAGCGCGAGATCCGCAGGGCGCCCATGGCACTGCGCAATCGCGCCCTCAATCCGCGGGTAGGGATTCTGCCGTCCCACAAGTCAACAATGGTCGACTACCCCTACGCATGGGCGGGAATCTTTGACGGGAAGCTGCGCGAAACAGGAATGCTGCGCTTCCCCAAGGACTTCATGACTGCAGAAGACCGCAGCTGGATCTGGAATCTGCATCTCAATGCAGAGTCATTCGCTGTAGTCAGCCATCCAGGTGTGTGTTACCGCCGCGGACTGTCCAGTTCGCTCACACAGATTTTCGATGAGCGCCAGCTCATGTTCCTCGATGCTTTCGAGCTCATCTTCGATCTCATTGATAACGACCGCGAACGCGAACTGCTATACCCCAAAGCCGCACGCAACTGGCTCGCTTTGCTGCACCACCACCACAAGCGATTCATTGACCTGGCGGCGCATGCCGAAGCCATGCATATCCTCGGCCTGAATGACAGTCAAGCTTCGGGGCGCGAAGCTGATCCCAGTGCTGGACGCCATTCTCAACAGTTCGAGGATGCCGTTTCATTGGCAATCCAACGCATCGAAGCCCAAAAAGCCGAGCAAATACCTCCCGCTCAACACATCCCCCACTCGCTCATCGAACAGCTACGCAACCGCGGACAGCAGGTGTCTGCACGAATTCCACGCACTGTGCTCTTGGCCGAAGTTGCTGACAGTACCACCGAACGCCGAAGCCACGTGGATTGGTTTTTGCCCAGTGAAGTCGATGTGACTGGAAAGGCACCGAAATGAAACAGCTCTTCTTCACATCGACATTTTCGCAAATCGTCACCCTCGCCGCCGGTATTGATGCAGGCGCGTATGACACAGCCCATCTTCCAGCGCTTGCCGCAGTGCCCATCGGAGCGGATTTGGGCAGCTTGAGTGAACTCTCGGCGCAGGACCGGGCCGTGGAGAAATCAGACCCCGTGAGCGAACGGATTCTTGTGGTGTCGAATCACTCCTACGCCCCGGAGCTCAGCACCCCCGTGCACATGACGCCAGATGCGCGTCCGCTCCTGAGTCGCTTCGATCGAGTCATCGATTTCAATGCCACACTCCACCCCGTTCTGCCCTCAGTGTGGAACCCGCAGCAGGCTGAACTTCCCGCGTGGGAACGCGTGCTGCGCACAATGTGGGACCTCGGAGAAGAAGAGCTCGAACTCATCGTTGAATCTCCGCAGGTCAACCCAGCAAAGGCAATCGGCCGCGTATTCTCTACCGCGCTTCAACGCGTTCACGCCGATGGCCTTATGAGTTACGGGCCCACCCGCAATTCGCTGCTTCTCACCAACGGACAGCGAATGACATCGCTGCATTACCTGCCGTACGTCGAAGGGGTCGTTCCCCGGCTACTGAGCGAATTCGATGCAGTCCCAGTCCCGTTGGATGTCACGTATTTCCGTGGGGTCGTTGATGAACTCGTGGAGGCTGCTAAGAGTCCACTCGAAGCTGAGCTCGGCGCGCTGCGCGGCCAGCCGACCGCACTCGTCGTGGGCCAGTACTTGGCGCAGCTGGGGCTTATTACGGATGACGATGAAGCTGGACTCCACCAGCAGATGGTGCGCGAGGCCGCATCACGAGGCGCCCGCCACGTGGTCTTCAAACCTCACCCCGCTGCACCCCCGGCCGCGCTTGAACCTTTGCGCCGTGCAGCGCAGGAAATTGGAGTTGGTTTTTCGGTTTTTGCCCGCCCTATCATTGCTGAAGCCGTCATCAGCTTCCTCCAACCGACAGTGGTCGTGGGCTGTTTTTCGACAACGCTCGCCGTTGCACGAACCGTCTATTCCATTCCCGCAGTCGCAGTCGGCACATCACAAGTTCTGCAGGCCATTACGCCGTTTGAGAATTCCAATCGTGTGCCGGCAGTCTTGTGCGATGTTCTCATGACCGGCGATCCCACCCCATTGACCTCTGCTCAGCAAACGCATATTCAACAACTCATCGATTCGGTCGCATATGCGGCACGGCCAAACATCGTGCCGCATCTGCGGCCGACAGCCGAAAGGTTTCTTGAGACCGCTCAACACACTGCAGATCTTGGCTACTTCCGCCGGCGGCGGCTCACAAAGCTTGGCTTGCCTGGAGCACTGCCCAAGAAACCCAAGGTGGCTAAGCTGCAGCCAGGCGGTCTGCGCATTGAACAGCGTCTGCCACGTCCACTGCGGCGTCCTTACCGGATGGTGCGACGCCGCTTGCGCTCGGCTATGAAGAACCGCCGCTGACCACGTGTGTTCCCGTGTGCGCTTCCCGCAATAGCGAGCACACATGCCAAGCTCACGGCGACGGCTGGCCAGTACGTGTAGCGGAAGTGAAAGGCCGGAATCACCGGAATGTAGGCAAGCATGTAGACCAGTGCTGATGTAGAAAGCGCAATGATTTCTCTGCCAAATTGCGGCCGGAAAACGATAGCCGCAAGGCACATCAATGTGCTCAGGGCAAGCCAAAACCATGCTTTGAATACAGCAGTTGGTTCAGCGGCGAGCACTACCCCACGGACAGTTTCACTTACAGGATTAGGCGTAAACGGCATTCCAATTTCAGCGCCTCGACCATGTTCTCGCAAGGTTACCAATTGAGTGGTCGTCAAATACCTAGAATAATTTTCCAGCCGGTAGTCAAACCAGCGAAACGGATGGGTGAGCACGTGCTGTTTCCACAGCTGTTTGAGTTCACCAGCGTGCTCTACTGGCTGATAGGCCTCTCCATCAAGTCCGCGACCCCAGCAGCGCCAATAGGCATCAGAAATCCACCCAATGTCCAAACAATGGCGGCGCGCAGTATCCAAGCGGGTAATGAGCTCTGGTGACGCTCCACTCTTGTGCAGCTCTTCACTGGGAACAGAGAACATGACGTCATCCAGAATGATCTGGTCGATCTGGTGCGTTTGTTCAATGGTGTGGGTTGATTCCACCCACAGATTCATGCCGACCCCGGCACAGCCAACCGCTGCCACTACAGCAAAGCTCCGGACTGCAAACCTGCCCGCACTGCCAGCAGCAGTGCGCAGTCGCCGTGCAACTGACGAACCCGTCATATGCAGCCGTCCCAGCACCGCCTGCCGGGGACTCCAAACAGCGGCAGCATAAAGATCCACCGGCACAACGGCTGCCACGGCGTTCTTGCGCACAAGAACCGCAAATGCAATTGAAATGACAGCCAGCACCATGAGTCCAATGGGCGCCACGTTAACTCGGCCTTGCCGCTTGCGGCACTCTGCAGCGAGGAACACCGCCCCGCAGCCAAAAACAAGTGCTGCGGCCATCGTAGTGTCCTTCCACAAAAGGACCAGCTGCGACAGCGTCCACGGCGTGACAAGCACTGCCAGGGGAAGGCACGCTAGCCCTGGGCGGTCGGTACGGAGCAGAATCGTCCAGCAGAGAAGCCAGATTCCCGTGGCCATGAGCAAAACATTGATGCTCAGCAATACGTCCATGGTTCCCATGAGCTGAGCCAGTGCACCCCACAGCGCACTCATAATGGGCGGGTGCCAGTCCGACATGGGAGTCTGTCCAGTTGCCTGGTTGGCTTGTTCGTAGATGTCGTTTTCAATTTGGCCCGGAGCAATGAAGATCCGCATGGCAATCGCCCACAGAAAAGCGCCGCCGGCCAAGTACCACACGCTCGGCCGGTTGAAAGATTCCGCGCGAACCGTCAAAGCTCCAACTTCTTAGCGATGGAAGGTGCAAGCGTCCACATGTACGTACCTGTAACGTGGTTGTGATCCCGGTACACCAAGGTTGAACCTACTATCGCTGGACAGACGCCATGTGGTTCTTCTGTGCAGAACATTGACGTAGTGCCCACGAATTTCACGTCTGCGTTTTGAGCTGCCGTGCGCATCACGCGATTCGCACCGGTATTTTCCGAACTGTCAGCCCGAGGAATATCGCACGCTTCCAGGTCATCAGTGTGCCGCGCCAAGCAGTCGGGCACATTGCCCGGAGGCACGGGATTGTCCTGCAGCGCATACACCGTGGCGCCGGTCTTCTTCAGCTGCTTGAACATCTTGGAGTATCCGGTGACGCCGGGGCGTTTCTCTCTATCCATGCGCTCAAAGCCAACCTTGGCGTAACCGGCCACGACTATTTTTTGCGGCCGGAGATCTTTGAGCCGCTCAAGTGTCTCTTTGTTGGCTTGCTTGCACTTAATTGTGCCGTCGGCTTCCAAGGAACGCTCGCCCAGGGAGAACGGACACGAGTTGTGAAGGTAAACGACAACCCTCCAATCAGTGCCTTCGACAGCCTTTTTCAAGGCAGGTGTCCACTGCGAAGCGTGAGAATCACCAACGACAGCCAGTGTCTTCTTGCCGTCGGGATTGGCAATGACACACTGAGGTGTTGTTAAGGAATCAGCCGGCGCTGGCGTCTGGTCACAGTCATATTCTGGTTCGTCGTTGAGGGCGTCGGTGATACTTGGAACGGTCACGCCTTCTTGACCCACAAATCGCGTGAAATCGTGCCGGCCCAATGAATTGTGGCCGAGCTCGTCGGCATGCTTATGCAGCAGGGTTTCCACCGCCACTTTTTGCTGATGCTGATCAACGGCAAAGGCCAACTGCGGCAGGACGGCTACAGCGGCTGCAGTCACCATGGATACGCCTGCGGTGAGAATTGTTTTCCACTGAAAATCTGTCCAGTGCCGCCACCGGCGCACGGGGTTTTCAACAAAGAAATAACTGCCAGCAGCAAAAAGAAGCGCCAGCACGAAAAGAGCTGAGCCCGCAAACAATCCGGGATGGCGCCCCTTTGCTGCCACGAAAAACGTGATGAGGGGGAAATGCCACAAGTACAGCGAATACGACAGGTTGCCCACCAGCTGAACTGGCTGCAGATCAACCACGCGGTGCAGCGACAAAGGCCCCGAGGTACGGCCCGCCGCAATAACCGCCATCGTTCCGAGAACTGGCAGAAGAGCTGCAACGCCAGGAAACGGCGGTTGAGCACCCGTGTAGAAAATACAAGCCACACCAATTGCCACAAGGCCACCCAATGCAAGCACGCTACGCACAGTGCGGAACCGCTCGGTATCCACCATGACAAGCGCGAGCAATCCCCCGGCACCAAGCTCCCACACGCGCGACTGGGTGACAAAGTAGGCCTCTGGTTCGCCCGCGAGGGTGATGGTTGCCGAATAGACAAAAGACGCCGCAACAACCAACCCGAACACCATCGCGAGGAGAACGCGGAAGCGGCGGTGAGCGGCGCCTCGGCTACCCCAACGGAACGCGATCCAACCAGCACCGAGGGCTAACAGCGGCCAGAAGAGATAAAACTGTTCTTCAATGGACAGCGACCAGAAGTGCTGAAACGGCGAATCCGCGGAATCTTGGGTCAGATAGTCCACGGACTTAAAGGCGAGCGCCCAGTTCTGTACGTAGAGCGCAGAAGCCATACCCTGCACGGCGGCCGCCGTGAGCTGCGTAACGGGCAGCAGGAACACAGAAGCAATAGCCGTGAGCACGATCGTCAGGGTTGCCGCCGGCAAAATGCGTTTGGCCCGGTTAACCCAGAACTTCAGGAGGGACAACCGCTCCGTGCGCTCCACCTCGCGAATCATGTGCCCGGTAATAAGGAAGCCGGAAATGACAAAGAACACGTCCACGCCCACAAAGCCACCGGGCAACCAGGATGGGTTGAGGTGATAAATGACTACCGTCAGAACCGCGATAGCACGCAGCAGCTGAATTTCAGGGCGGAAAGTCCGCGGCTTGCCCCGCTTTGAGGGAACAGCGGGCGGGGCAGAACGGACGGGGTCGAGAACGGCAGACATCGAGTGGAGCCTGCCAGCCGAAGAAAAACCAGCAGGAACTTAAAAGTAAACGCTCGGTGTCATGAGCCGGGTGCAGAAGGGCGCGACTATGGGTGCCGCGTCAGGCGGCGAGCAGCTCAGAGCTTAAGCGCTCGCTTAGTCCGGGTATCGAGTGTTTCTGCGTTGCTAGCGGTGGTGTGGTTTTTCCCGGTATACAACAACCGAACCAATAACTGCCGGACACTGAGCGATCTCCGAACAGAAATAGGGAGTGGGGTCCCAATAGCGCAAATTGAGCTCCTGCGCGGCGTTCTGCAGTGCCTGCTGCAATCCATTGCGCAGCGGCTTCTTGCGCGTGAAGTCACACTCAGCAGGGTTGTTTTCGCTCCGTACCAAGCAGTCAGCCATATTCTGTGGCGGCAATGGGGTGTCGCCAAAGACCGTTAAGTCAATGCCGGCGTCCTTGAGCGGTTTGAGTGAATCGTGTCGGGTTTGATGGAGGGTAACGAAACCCGGAAGGACCCGCCATCATGGCAGCACCACGCAAGTACCCCGCCGAGTTCAAAGAACGAGCGATGCGCATGGCGATCGACGCGCGGAAAGATCCCGAGGCGCGCACCGGTGCTTACAAGCGCGTCGGTGAGCAGCGCGGTGTCCATCCCGAGGCGCTGCGCACCAGGGTGAAGCAGGCGTCGGCTTTCTTCGCGGCGGAGCTCGACTGCCCCTCCCGATGAGTGAGCGCGTCCGGTTCGTCGCGGAGCATCGCGGCAAGCACGGGGTTCGCCGATCTGCCGAATTCTGGAGGAAACGCCTGCGCAGGTCGCCCCGTCGACGTTCTATGCGGCCGTGTCCAGGCCGCCGTCGGCGAGGGAGATTCGTAACGAGCAGCTGTTGGTGCTGATCCGGAAGGAACATGCGGAGCTGCGTCGTCAGGGCGAGAGGGCCGCGGAGCCGACGGTCCGCCGCCTCATGAGCGACGCTGGTGGGAGGGGATCTCGCTCTCGACGCGCTGCGGATGGGTATCTGGCGTCGTCAGCATGCCGGCGACGGCCACACCGGCCTGATCCATCACAGTGACAGGGGTGGTCCGTATCGAGCGATCCGTTATGCGGAGCGCCTCGACGAATGCGACGCGGTCGCTTCCGTCGACTCCAAGGGCGATAGCTACGACAACGCGATGGCTGAGGCGCTGAACTCGCTCGATAAGGCCGAGCTGATCCGCAACCGCGGCCCTGGACGGGTATCAACGACGTCGAGACCGCGACGGCGGACTACATCGACTGGTTCAACAATCGTCGCCTGCACGGCGAGATCGGGCACGTCCCACCCGCCGAGTTTGAAACGGCTTACCGCGCTACCCAGCGCGGGCTTTCACTGCCCCACCCCAACCGGAGCCGGGTGTTCACTTCTCGTCCGTATCAATCCTGAGTGCCTTGACCACATAGTCGGACATGGTTTCCGAATACGATGCCGAAATATGGTCCTGGTCGCGGTACACAACCACCGAACCGACGACGGCGGGGCATGTTGTGGACTGTCCGCAGAAATAGGGCGTGGGATCCCAACGGCGAATGTCGAGGTCCTCCGCAGCCTTTTTCAGTGCGAGGTCAGCACCGTCTGGTTTGGGGTCTTCGCGCTTGAAGTTGCACTCTGCCGGATCGGCTTCGTTCAGGCCCATGCAGTCGGCCATGTTGAATGGAGGAACAGGAGTGTCGCCGAACGCTACGACGTCGATGCCAGCGTCCTTCAGCGGTGTGAGCGTTTCGATGTACCCGTCATAGCCGACCACATCAGATTCGGCGAGTCCCTGCTCCCGCGCTGCATCCACGTCATAGTCGTCAACGTCCAGATTGGCGATGAGCACCTTGTCAGGTTTTTCGTCCACAAGGTGTTTGACGAGCTTCTTCACCGGCTCGACGCAGTTGAGCCCTTCGTTCTTGTAATTGCGCGGGGTGGCGTTGAGCCCGCAGGCGTTTTTCGCATACACCTGCAGTTTCCAGTCTGTTCCTTCGAGTGCTTTTTCCAGTCCCGGCACCCACTGGGCCGCGTGGGAGTCCCCCACGACAGCCAGTTCCTTTGATCCCTCCGGGTTGAGCACAGTGCAACCGCGGATGGTGTCCGATTCCTTTTTATTCGGATACGGGTGGCACTTTTCGGGGAACTTCGGACGGTCCTCAATGAGGTCGACCGCTTTGGGGAAGTAGTCCTTCTGTCCTTCCGC
The DNA here is from genome assembly GCF_001807555.1 of Brevibacterium sp. HMSC08F02. Taxonomy (NCBI): domain Bacteria; kingdom Bacillati; phylum Actinomycetota; class Actinomycetes; order Micrococcales; family Brevibacteriaceae; genus Brevibacterium; species Brevibacterium sp. HMSC08F02. The sequence goes on from NZ_KV789351.1 coordinate 109,802, forward strand.
GTGCATGGGCAGGTCAAGCGACTCCAGCGGATCGCTGATTGCCCGAGCACCGAACAGCGGTTCACCGTCTTCAGGTTTCTGCGTGGCCTGATCGTCTGCAACAGTGTCGTACTTTTCCTGTGCTTCGGGCACCCGTTCGTATTCACGGTTGACTGCCCACTGCGGAACAAGCGCCACCGCCGCGGCAACGACCATGGACACTGCTGCGGCTTCGACCGTCAACCACCTGCGCTTCTTGAACATTTCGTTACGGCGCAGCGGCTCTTCGACAAAGTTGAAGCTCAGGTAGGCCAGAGCCAGTGCGAAGACCAGCAGACCCGTACCTTCGATCGTGTTGGCGTGACGTTCGAACTGCGCGGTGAAGAACACCACCAGCGGGAAGTGCCACAGGTACAGCGAGTACGACCAGTTGCCGATCTTCTGCACGGCTTTCAGATCAACAATCGGGGTGAGCGACCCCAATCCCTGCGTGCGGCCGGCGGCAATGACAGCCATCGTGCCCAGAACTGGCAGAAGCGCAGAGACACCTGGGAATGCAGGTGTCGTGCCGGTGTAGAAAATGCAGGCCACAAGAATTGCGGCAATACCGGTAAGCGCCATCGCCGTGCGCAGGCGCGGGAACCGCTCCGTGTCCACCATGACAACGGCCAGCAGACCACCGGCGCCGAGCTCCCAAATGCGGGACTGTGTGACGAAGTACGCCGTGGGGTCCCCCGATCCCACCAGCACTGCCGACCACACGAACGACACCAGGATGATGATGGCAAAGAGCACGCCGACAACCACCCGAAACGTCCTGTGGAACTGCTGTTCGGGCGACACGTGGTGAGCACCCCCAGTGCCGATCTTGCGCAGGGCACCGGGGACGGCGCCTCGGGAGTGGCGGGCGACAGTCCGGCCCGCAATCCATACGGCGAGAATCACCGCCAGCGGCCACATGATGTAGAACTGCTCTTCAATTGAGAGCGACCAGAAGTGCTGGAACGGTGACGGCGAATTCTGCGCACCCAGATAGTCAACAGAGTTGATGGCCAGCGCCCAGTTCTGCACGTAGAACGCCGAAGACAGCCCTTCGATTGCCGCTTGGGACAGTGAGCTGCGCGGCAGGAAGTACAGGGAGGCCAGGGCGGTGACCACAATGGCGACGGTCGCGGCCGGAAGGATGCGGCGGGCACGGTTGGCCCAGAACGTCAGAAGGTTGACCGTTTGGGTGCGTTCGGCTTCGCGCAGCATGTGCGCCGTGATGAGGAACCCGGAGATGACGAAGAAAACGTCAACGCCCACGAATCCGCCCGGCAGGAAATCCGGGTTGATGTGGTAGATGACCACGGTGACGACGGCCAGTGCGCGCAGCATCTGGATTTCCGGTCGAAACCTACGGTGCATGGGCTCCTCGTTCGTTTGGCGGCCTGTGGGCGGTCAATTGGCTGTCTGTGTGATTCGCACTCTAAGACTAATAAGAGTCGGCGGCGGAATCGTGCGCGACTGGCTGGATGTCCTTTTCAGTGCGGCTCTGCTTGGCGACGCGGTTCTTCTTTTCGGCGCGGAGCCTGCGGGTGTGTCTGCGGGATGCGGCGATCAGCAGCCAGCCGAACATCGCTCCGGCAAACGGCCAGTAGCTGTAGCGGTACAGGTCTGCCGGTGCTGTGGGGAAATACGTCAGCACGTACAGAATGATCGAGGTGAACACGGCGCACGCTCCCAAGGACCGGGTGCGGGTGCGCAGGCTGACGACGATACCGGCAATGCAGGCGGTGAACGCCGTTATCCCTAAAAACATGAACGGCATGTAGCCGTAGGCTGCAGCGTAGACGTAGCCGGAGTGGATGTCCCGGGCTTTCGGGTGGGTGGGCGGCAGGTCCACCTGGTCTCCCCGGACGGCTGAGGATGCCACGGACGAGGTGCTGGTCAGGAACCGCCACGTTGTTTTAGCTCGGTATTCGGCGTAGTCACCCAGGTGGTGTGGAACAGTTGCCTTCCACAGGGCGACCACCGCGTCGGGATCCTCAACTTCTGTGTACGCTCCGTTGACGCCCAGGCCGTAACAGTTCCAGTAGGCGTCCCAGATGATTTCGCGGCCTTCTTGTTCTTCGCGCTTTTTGCACGTTTCGCGGGCGAACATGATGCGGTCTTTTTCTGCCTGCGGAGCATCCGCGCTGCGGATCGCCTCTTCGGGCATGCCGAAGACGATGTCATCGATGAACACCTGGGTGAACTGCGAGTTCTGCGTGGCGCCGGTTGCAGAGGCGAGCGCCTTATCTGCTGCGAGCACAGTGCCCCCGACAACGCCGGTAGCGATGATCGAAATGACGCCGACTTTGGCCAGTTCGCCGCGGACGCGGCTGCCGCGGGCCCGCAGGAACCACAGAACGAACACCGCAACAATGGGCAGCACTGCAACGGCGGAGTTTTTGCGCACGAGTGCCGCGTACACCAAGCTGCCGAACGCCACCGCGGCCCACACCCAGCGGCCCTTCGGCTGGAGCAGCACCAGGAACATCATGAGAACAGCCAAGTACAGGGCGAGCGCCAGCTGCACGTCCTTGTAGAACACACCCAGGATGTTGACCATGTTCGGCATGAACAGCATGAACAGGCCCAGGGCTGCAACCCAGGTGCGCCGTGAGATCTTCAGCAGCACATAGCTGGTGAGCAGTGCGCACACCCAGCCGAAGAACACCTGTGCCCACAGCAGTGCCGTGACGGTGCCAAAGACCTTTGTCAGCTGGTGCCACGTCCAGGTCATCGAGACCGGCTGCCAGTCGTTGTACGGGACTTCGCCGCGAATCTGCCGCACCTGGAAAACCCCGTCGGGGCTGATTCCACCGGGGTACATGGCAAAGATGATGAGGCCGGCAAGCACCGTGCCGATGACTGCGAGCACGCCCATGACCCGGCGGTGCTCCGCGCTCAGAGGAGCACGTTCAGACACGGCGGGCAAAGGGGCAGCGTGGGGTTCGGCAGCGGTTTTGGGCACAGGAGAACTGTACGGGCTGATCCTCCAAAACCAGTGAACTCCCGGGCGCCTGCCCGTGTGAGAGCTATCTCATCGCACCCGGCGTCGTCCCTGGCGTTCGGCCCACAGAACGAGCCAGCCGAGTATTGCGGCCAGCCACGGCCAGAAAACGTACCGGTAGTCATTAGCTGGTGCGGTGGGCACGTAGGTCATGAGGTACAAAACGGCAGAACTGAAGATGGCCAGCCCGGCGAGCGAACGGCGTTTCTTCTTCGCACCCACAGCGATTCCGGCGGCTGACATTCCCAGTGCCGTTGCACCCAAGTAGAGCCACGGGAAAGCGGCAACGCCGAAGTCGACAACGTAGATGCGCAGGGATGAGCGAAGTGCCTGCGACTGTGCGGGGTAGTCGAAGTTGCGGTCGCGAACGAACTCGAGTTTCGAGGTGAAGAGGAATTTCGTGGTGGTCTGCACCCGGTATGCGACGTAGCTGTCCAAGTGCTTTGGCACCGTCTGCTTCCAAATGCTGGTGACGGCTTCCGGGTCTTCGATTTCCGTGTAGGCGCCTTCCGCTCCCTTGCCGTAGCAGGCCCAGTATCCGTCCCAGATGATCTCCGGCCTGCCGTCTTCATGGCGCACGCGATTCTTATTGCCGCACGTGGCTTTTGCTTGGGCCAGCCGCGTCTTCTCCGCCGCGGGGGCGTCTGCGTCGTCAATGGCCGCCTGTGGCACGGCAAAGATGAGGTCGTCGAGCATCACCTGTGTGTACTGCGAGTTCTCGGTCGGCTTGAGCGCGGCTTTCAAACCGGTGTCAACGCCCATGAGCACCGCGCCGAAGCCGACAACGGCCGCGACCGCGGCAATCAGTTTGCGCCGCTTGGATAGCCCGCGTTTCTCTCCCGCCCGCTTTTTGCTCTTGATACGCACCAGCAGCCATACGGCTATGACCGCAATGATCGGCAGGACGGCCACCGCGGAATTCTTCCGCACCAGCCCGGCATAGACCAGGGCTCCGAAAGCCAGCACCGCGAATACCCAGCGAAGCTTGGGCACAACCGGTATCAGCAGCATGAGGATAACCGCGAAGTACAGTGCCAAACCCAGATGGGTGTCTTTCCACACGACTCCGACGAGGTTGACGGTGTTGGGCAGGAAGAGGATGAACAGCCCAGCCAGAGCACTCGAGCCGCGCCGGGACACTTTCAGCAGGTAGTAGGAGGTCAGCACAGCACAGACCCAGGCAGCAGATACCTGCAGGACGAGCATCGAGTTGATGGTCCCAGTGAGGTCAATGAGCCACTGCCACGTCCAGGTCATGGCTATGGGGTGCCAGTCGTTGAGGGGAAGAACCCGCCTAGCCTGCTCCAGCTGAAAAACGGTGTCCTTGGTGAAACCGCCGGGGGCCATCGCGGCATACAGCAGCCAGGCCAGCAGTGCGCCGATGACCGCAGCGGCGGCGAGGATCTGACGGTGGCGGCGGTTGAGGGGCGCCTCAGCGGCGGGGTTACCAGTGCGCGCAGAGGTCAACGACCGCGGCTTTCCACCGCGCTGCGGGCGATGTCCTCCAGGGTGAACTGGGCTTTCCACGCCAGGTCGGCGTTGATGGCCGCGGGGTCGGCAATAAGCTGCGGCGGGTCGCCGGCACGACGATCGGCCATGATGGGCTCGAGGTCTTCGCCGAGTGCCTTCCCAACAGCGTCAATGACTTCGAGGACAGAAGCGCCAGTGCCCGTGCCGACGTTGAACGATGTTCCGCGGATGTTGCCGCCCTTGAGGTAGTCGAGGGCGGAAATGTGGGCTTCTGCGAGGTCAGCAACGTGGATGTAGTCGCGGATGCATGTGCCGTCGGGGGTGCTGTAGTCGTCACCGAAGACAACCGGCTGCTGGCCCTGGTCATAACGGTTGAGAACAATCGGAATGAGATTCATAACCGCGGTGTCGGCAAGTTCCGGCCATCCGGTACCCGCCACGTTGAAGTAGCGAAGCTTCACAGCAGACAGGCGGCCGGCGGCCATTTGGGCGTCAATGAGCCATTCGCCGATCAGCTTGGTGTGGCCGTAGGGGTTGATGGGGTGGCAGTCAGTTGTTTCGCGCACCATGTCGACATCGGGCATACCGTAGACCGCGGCCGATGACGAGAACACGAGCGTTTCAATGCGGGCGTCTTCCATGGCCTGCAGCAGGTTGGTGAGTCCTCCCACGTTCTGCTGGTAGTACCACAGCGGGCGTTCGACGGACTCGCCTACCTGCTTCTTCGCGGCAAAGTGGATGACGGAGTCAACACGGTGTTCGGCAAACACTCCGCGCAACACCTCAGGTGCCTCTGGTGAGGCCAGATCGACTTCGACAATCGGAAGTCCGTCAACGCGCGAACGCACACCGTTGGACATGTCGTCAACGATGACCACGTCATCGCCGCGCTGCTGCAGCAGTCGTACTACGTGCGAACCGATGTAGCCGGCACCGCCGGTCACCATCACTGCCATGTGTTTACCTTCCGGTCATCTGTTTGATTCACGCTGGGCCCATAGTCTCACAGCGCACCCCGGCCTTCTCACAGTCTTCGCCGGGCCGCACACCTAGGAGGATACTGCGTGGCAGGAACGTACATTCTGGCTGAATCACCTCTGCAGCTGCTGTCAGGGCTGGAAGCTCTGCACGCTGTTCAGCACAGAAATGACGTGGTGGTCTGCATACGCGAAGACAGCCCCTCGCTGGCGGCGTTCGCAGGCAACCTGCCGGCGGGACTGCTGCCGGATGACTGTCTGCTGCATTCGGGTTTCCCCTCCCCCGCTCAGGCCGCGCAGGCTGACCACTTGTTGCTGGGCGATCCTCTCTCCGGCAGGATTCAGCGGCTGTTGGCCGAATGCGCGGTCCGCCCGGGCGGGCTGCCCCACATCACGATTCTTGATGACGGCTTCGCCACGGTCCGCGCGATCCGCCTGATTCTCAGCCCCACACGCCAGGCGCTCGTTCGTGCCCGCGTTAAGCCGACAGTCCGCCGCACCGCCCTGGGCCACGCCGCCGCCGCGGTGCTGCGTAGCGCCATCAAGCTGGGCCGGCTTTCGTGGTTCAGCGCGCTCACTCCCGATGAATCCCTGCCGCAGCGCTTTACAGCAGCCGGCGGGAAACTCATCCGCCATTCCTTTGCACAGGTGCGCACGTGTTTGGAGGCCACGGCCCCTGACACTCCCACCGATCGCGCCGTCATTGTGGGAACGGCCCTTGCCGCAGATGGCCTTATCAACCAGCGGGCGCTCATTGACTGGGCCGCCGAGATCGGCGCACAGCAGCCTGCCCTGTTCTTTGCCCACCGCCGTCAGACGGCTGACGAACTCGCTGTTCTCGATTCCCTGCCCGGCATCACAGTGGTGGAGTCCGGTACGCCGCTGGAATTGCGTTTGGCGCCGTTCCCCGCGCAGACCGCGGTGTATTCACTGCCGTCAACGGCGGTGCAGACTCTGCCTCTGGTCATGGACTCACCCGAAATCCACATCACTGAGATTCCGCGCGCTTGGTGGGAAACCTCCGCTCCGGACTCTCTGCGTCGAGAACTCAACGCACAGTCTGCTCTCTCACCCGGTCGGATGCTCGATTCTCGGGGCACGAGGCGCCACCGGCTTGTCGCTGTCTGTGACAGCGAGTCGTATCTCAAGTGGGCCGCCGCGATGCTCGACGGCTTCGATGACAGTTTTGAGACGGACCTGTGGATTGTCGAATCCCCCATTCAGCCCACCGGTGAGCAGATTGCCAACGCTGTTGCCGGAACCTCGAGGGCCGAAGCCGAAGTTCCCGTGATTCCCGTGTCGCGTTTGGAGGGTGAACTGTCAGCAGTGAGCCCAGACGTGGTGCTGGCGGCGGCGACGGGCCCTGTCGTACAGACGGTGTACTCCACGGCTGCTCGCCTGCCGCGCCGGCCCGGTTTGGTGTCGGGCCTCCCCGGTGTGGGTCTGCCGGCAACCATCAAGGGACAGCGCTACCGCCGCCGCGGCGATGCTTTTATCGCTCATTCTGAACACGAGCGCCACCTGTACCGCAAAGTCAACCGGCGTTTGGGCCTGCCGGTCGATGTGTGGGTGGGGCGCCTGCCCATGCTGAAGTCTGTGGGTGCTCCGCAGCCGCAGTTTGCTGACGGCACTCCGCCGAACCGCATTGTCTTTGCCCCGCAGGCCAAAGTCCCCGAAGAACGCAGTCAGCGCCGCACACTTCTGCTGGAGCTTGCGCGTGCCGGTAAACAGCTCGATGTTCCTGTCATCATCAAGGTCCGCAGCCGTCCGGGTGAACACGAAACCCACCACGAACAGCACACCTACATTGAGATCTTGTCGGAGCTCATTGCCGAAGGGGCTGTTGGGCCCGATGACCTGCAGGTGGAGGTCGGGCCCATGGCTGATTTCCTCACCGACGGCGCAGCACTCGTCACGGTGTCCTCAACCGCGGCGTTGGAATCCCTCGATCGAGGCCTGCGCACTTTCATCATCGGCGACTTCGGTGTCAGCCGAAGCATGCTCAACGAGGTTTTTGCCGGTTCGAACCTCATCGGCAGCTTCGATGATCTTGTTGCAGGCAGGTTCCGTCATCCTGACCCCGAATGGCTTGAGGCAAACTACTTCCAAAAGCCCAGTGAGGAGCTCTCCTCACAGCTGGCGTGCCTTGCTCGCCGCTCGGAAAACTACGAACTCGATGGTCGGAAGACCCGCGATTCTATTCAGTCGTGGCCGACCCTGCGTGCGGAGCTGCGAGCTCACGCACCCAAGCAGGTGGTCAGCGTGTACCGGTCAGGACGCAGACTCGTTAAGAACCTCACGCGTGTCGCGAAAAACCCAGGTGCGGTAGGCGTAGAAGCGGAACGCCATGGCCAGGGCGATGCCGACGATGTTCGTTGAAATGTTGTAGGCGATCGGACCACGTAGGCCGAGAACGTACCAGGTGAAGGCCAGCGGCAGCACGGTGATGATCATGCCGGCCCCGTTGACCAGGACGAACAGCACAAAGCCGCGCAGGTTCGAACCTGTTTCCCGATCACCGTAAGTCCACAGTTTGTTGCCCATCCAGGCGACAATGACTGATGCGATGGTCGAAATGATCTTCGCTTTGATCGGACCGTCGTGCAGCAGTGCGGGCATTGCCCACAGGCCGTACACCAGAAGGTTGGACAGCCCGACGTCGACGATGTAGCTGACACCGCCGACGGTCAGGAACTGCAGCGCTTCTTTTATCAGCGAGCTGCGCCGGCTCTCATTCATTTCCGGGTGCCGGCAGTTCCAGGTAGTGCAGGCGTGAGGTTTCGCGGCGAGCGCGACGCACGCCGTCCATGATGATTCCCACCGATCCCATGAGGAACGCAAGGATCATGCAGCCGGCTGACAGCAGCGCGGTGGGCAGGCGCGGCACGTAGCCGGTTTGGAAGAACTCCCACACCACGGGAACGCCCAGGGCCAGTGAAATGAGTGCGAACAGCGCTGTCAGTCCGCCGTAGAACAGACGCGGCCTTTCGTGGGCTGTCAGCTGAGTGATGAGCCACAGGATCCTGAAGCCGTCTTTGAACGTGGACAGCTTTGAGAAGCTGCCTTCGGGGCGGTCACGGAAGCCGACGGGGTATTCGGCGTTGGGCAGCCGCAGCGACATGGTGTGCACCGTGAGTTCGGTTTCGATTTCAAAGTGGCGGCTGACCGCGGGGAAGGATTTGACGAATCTGCGCGAGAACACGCGGAATCCGGACAGCATGTCGGTGACGTTGTCGCGGAACATCCAGCTGGTCAGCACGTTGAATGCGCGGTTGCCGCGTTCGTGTCCCGGTCGGTAGGCCGATGAGTCGGCGGGCGTGCGCACGCCGAGCACGTGGTCGTAGTTGCCGTCGATCATGGTCTGCACCATGCCGGGTGCGTCTGCGGCTTCGTAGGTGTCATCACCGTCGATGATCAGGTAGATGTCTGCGTCAACATCCGCGAATGCCCGACGAATGACATTGCCTTTGCCGGGACGGTCCTCGAAGCGCACGATTGCGCCTGCTTCCCGTGCGACTTCGGCGGTGTTGTCAGAGCAGTTGTTGGCATAGACGTAGATATCAGCACCGGGCAGAGCAGCACGCAGGTCAGCGACGACTTTGCCGACGGTCAGCTCTTCGTTGTGGCACGGGGCGATGGCGGCAATGCGGCGCGAACCGAAGGGGGTGTTCTCTTGCACTCTCAGCTTCACAGATTGGACGGGACTGTACGCACAGCAATGGTATCTGCCCACGGTGAGGGCAGCTGTCCAAAAACGCGATTATTCGGCAGGTGTGATCAACGGGACGATATCGCGGGTGATGTAGCTGCCGAGTGTTTTCGAGTATTCGACGGTGATGTGGTTGGAATCGCGGTAGACGGCGCGTGATCCGATAACGGCCGGACAGGTACGTTCGGTGCAGAAAGCATCGAGGGTGTCGGCATAGTCAACCCCGTCCCCTGCGGCCTCTGCTGCAGCCCGCAGCGGCTTATTGGATTTCTCTTCTGCCACCCCGGGCCTTGGGAAGTCGCACGTGCTGGTGTCGTCACCTGCGGCAGCCACGCAGTCGGCCATGTTCTCCCCGTCTGGGACTTCGGGAGAATCGCCGAGTGCGATGATCTTCGCACCATTCAACCTGTCTGTCAGCTGCTTGAACACCGCATCGTAGCCGCGCTTGGCGGCTGACTGCCCGCCGGCGAAGTCGTCGTAGCGGCGGTTGGTGATGACGACCGCATCGGGTTTCTGCTGTTCAATGCTGCCCAGCATCTCAGGCACAGCCTGCGAGCACACGAAGCCGTTCCGCCGCTCTTCGAAAGCACGCGGTTCGGGGTTGAGCGGACAGTTTTCGCGTGCGATGACGACAATCTTCCAGCCGTCGCGGCTCAGCGCTTCTTCGAATGCCGGCACCCACTGCACAGCGTGGGAATCCCCTGCCACGACGAGGGTTTTGGTTCCGTTCTTGTCCCCGGTGACACACGGCCGGGTATCTGACGAGGTGCCAAGGGCGGGCACATCTCCGCACCCTGCGAACGTGGGATAGTTTTCGCCGATCGAACCCAGGCCCGGTTTGAGGGGCTGGTTTTGGTAGCGCGGTTCGTACATGGTGGTCCGCAGGGATCGGAAGCCGGGCCCGAATTCCCCAGCCGTGTTGAGTTCTGGTGGGGCAAATACTTGAGCTTCAGCGGCGGCGACCTTCGCCTCGTCCATTTTGACCAGCGTGTGCGGCACGGTGCCGATACCGACTGCGGCGGTGACAGCGATGAGCGCCCCGGCCAGTGTCAGCGGGGATGATCGGCGCATGGTCGGTGAGTGCAGGATCGGCTTTTCGAACAGGTAGAAGCTGAATCCGGCAATGAGGATGGAGGCCAGCACGATGATGACGGCTTCGAGCACGGTGGCTTTGCGGCCGGCGAGCGCTTCGAAGAACACGATGATCGGGAAGTGCCACAGGTACATGGAGTACGACCAGTCGCCGATTCTCTGTACGGGCCACAACTCGAACATCCTCTGCGGGGAGCCCCACCCGGTGGTGTGGCCGGCGGTGATGACGGCGGCGGTTGCCGCCACCGGGACGAGTGCGGTCAGGCCGGGGAACGGGATGTCACCGGAGTACACGAAGGCGCAGATGATGATGGTGAGGGTGCCGATCAGTGCCAGCCACTTGCGGGTGCGGGGAAAGCGCACGGGGTCGCCCAGGTAGACCGCAAGGAGGCCGCCGACTCCCAGTTCCCACACGCGTGACAGCGTGTAGAAGTAGGCGCTGGTGGGGTCCTGTGCGGTGATATAGACGCTGTAGGCGAACGACCCTCCGACCACTGCGAAGAACAGTACGGTGGCGATCACCCTGACGCGGCGGCGGTGCCGGATGTCGTCAGTGGGGCTGGCCCAGCGGATGCGCTGGGCTATGTGCCATGCGGCGACCACCAGCATGGGCCAGAAGATGTAGAACTGCTCTTCGATCGACAGCGACCAGAAGTGCTGGAAGGGCGTCGGGGCGCTGTCGGCTGCTAGATAGTCGACGGATTGTCGGGCCAGTGCGTAGTTCTGCACGTAGAAGCCGGAAGCGACAGCCTGCAGGCTCAGGGTGGCAAACTGTGAGCGCGGCAGTATGAAAAGCGACGCGATTGTCACCGTGATGATGGTCAGTGTGGCCGCCGGCAGGATTCGACGGGCTCGGTTAGCCCAGAAGTCGGCGGCGGAGATTCTGCCGTGTTCGGCTACACGGCGCAGAAGGCCTGCGGTGATGAGGTAGCCGGAGATGACGAAGAAGACATCCACACCGATGAATCCGCCGGGCAGCCAGTCGGGGTTGATGTGGTAGACGACGACTGCGAGCACTGCGATTGTGCGCAGGGCTTGAATTTCGCCGCGATACTTCCTCACCATCGGGCTTATCTTAGTGAACTTCTTCTGTGCGCGATTTCACGACGCTTTATGACGAGCAGAGCGGTATAGGCCGTCATATGGTGTCACAATTTTCTTTGCTGCCTGTGCTGGTACTCCCCGCCTGCTTGGCACAGCGGCTTATCCCCATGGAAAGGAAACTGCCGGGTGATCACTCTGACTGGCCTGACGAAGGAATTCGCGGGCACCACGGCTTTACGCGGCATCGACTTACAGGTTGATGCCGGACTCATTCACGGCATTGTCGGCCGTTCAGGCGCCGGCAAGTCGACCCTCATCCGCTGCCTGACGGGGCTGGAACGCCCGACGTCCGGCACGGTGGAGATCGATGGGGTCGATGTTACTGAGCTGCGCGGAGCCGCTCTGAGGAGGGCCCGCCGCAATATCGGCATGGTGTTCCAGCACGCTGAGCTGCTGTCGGCAAAGACCGCGCTGCAGAACATTGCCCACCCGCTGTTGGTTGCCGGTGTGCCGAAGAAGGAAGCTTTTGCGAAAGCGGAATCGCTGCTGGAGCGCGTTGGCCTGGAGGGCCGCGGGGACAGCTACCCCGCGCAGCTGTCGGGTGGTCAGCGTCAGCGTGTGGGCATTGCGCGTGCCCTGGCAGCGGACCCGCAGATCCTGCTGTGTGATGAGCCCACCTCGGCACTTGACTCCACCACGACGGCCCAGATTCTGGGCCTTATCCGCCAGCTGCGTGACGAACTGGGCATTACGGTGCTCATCATCACCCACGAAATGTCGGTGGTGCGTGAGATCTGTGATTCGGTGACTCTGCTGGCTGAGGGCAAGAACATGAAGACGGGCCGTCTGCGCGACATCCTGGCTGACCCATCGTCGCCGCTGGCGAAAGACCTCATTCCCCTGCCATCGGTGCCTTTGACGCAGGAAGGCCAGGAGCGCAGGACTCTGGAAGTCAGCTTGGCGGGGACGTCGGCTGCGGAGCTGTTTGCGCTGGCTGAATCTGCGGGCGCCCCTGTTGCCGAGGTGCAGGCGGGAACTCTTGAGACGATCGACGGTCTGGAGGTCGGCAGGCTGCGTGTGCGCGGTGCCGATGACGCTGCCACTGGGCGCCTGGGCAAGGCCCTGGCGGATGCCGGAATCTACTGCAAGGAGGCACGCTGATGTTTGCTTCTGATGTTGTGCTTGCTGCTGCCGACAAGCCCAGGTGGCTGAACAACCCGGCAATCACGAAGGACCTCCTGCCGGCGACGATTGAAACGCTGCAGATGACGGTGTTCTCTACCCTGTTTGCGGTTCTGCTGGGCTTGCCGTTGGGCATTTGGCTGTGGGTGACGGCGAAGGGGTCGCTGGCGCCGCAGCTGACGGTGCAGAGGGTTGTCAGTGCGATTGTCGACTTCGGCCGTTCGATTCCGTTCATCATTCTGATGATTGCGATCATCCCGTTCACCCGCTTTGTTGTGGGCACGGCTTTGGGGTGGCAGGCGACTGTTGTTCCGCTGGCCATTGGCGCTATTCCGTTTTTTGCCCGCCTGGTTGAGGTTGCGCTGCGCGAAGTTGCCGGCGGCAAGATCGAGGCTGTGCAGATGATGGGTGCTACGAACTTTCAGATCATCCGTCAGGTGCTGATTCCCGAAGCTCTGCCGGGTTTGATTTCAGCTGTCACCGTCACGGCGGTCAACCTGGTGTCGTACACGGCTATGGCCGGTGCTGTTGGCGGTGGCGGTCTGGGCGCTTTGGCGATTTCCTATGGCTACCAGCGCTACCAGGGCGATGTCATGATCGCCTGCATTGTGCTGCTGGTGGCGATTGTCGTCATCATTCAGCGTCTGGGTGACTGGCTGGCTCGCCGGGTCGACCACCGCTGATCTGAGCTTTCTGGCAACTGACGAGGCGGAGGTCCAGTCCCGCGGTGACCCGCGGTTCTGGACCTCCGCCTCGTTCGTGTGTGGGGTCAGAACAAGCCGGAGATGACCCCGTCGTCGTCCACGTCGATGGACAGTGCGGCGGGTTTCTTCGGCAGGCCCGGCATGGTCATGATGTCGCCGCAGATGGCGACGATGAAGCCCGCTCCTGCGGACAGGCGCACGTCGCGGACCGTGACGGTGTGGCCGGTTGGTGCGCCCAGCTGGGCGGCGTCGGTGCTGAATGAGTATTGGGTTTTTGCGATGCACACCGGCAGGTTTCCGTAGCCGTCGGCGGTGAACATGTCGAGTTTGCGTTTGACCTTCGCGGGCACGTCAATGCCGTCGGCACCGTAGATCCGTGTGGCGATTGCTTCGATTTTGTTCTCCAGCGGCTGGTCGAGTTCGTAGGCGAACTTCGGCTGCGGCTGGGTGCTCTCAGCAGCTTCGATGACAGCTTGGGCGAGATCGATCGCACCGGCTCCACCTTTGGCCCAGTGGTCGGCAATGGCGACCGTGGTGGCACCGTCGAGTTCTGTTTTCAGCGTTTCGAGTTCAGCGTCGGTGTCGCTTGGGAAGCGGTTGACGGCGACGACGGTGGGGATGCCGTAGACCTCGCGCAGGTTGTCCAGGTGTTTGCGCAGGTTGGGAAGTCCCGCTGTGAGAGCGTCGATGTTTTCGGTTTCGAGGTCGTTTTTGGCCACTCCCCCGTGGTATTTGAGTGCACGAACGGTGGCGACGACGACTGCCGCGCTGGGGAAGATTCCTGCGGTTCGGCATTTGATGTCGAGGAACTTTTCGGCCCCGAGGTCTGCGCCGAAGCCTGCTTCTGTGATGGCGTACTTGCCGTGGGTCAGGGCTGCGGTGGTGGCGAGCACGCTGTTGCACCCGTGGGCGATGTTGGCGAAGGGGCCGCCGTGGACGAACGCCGGGGTGTGTTCGATGGAGTGCACCAGGTTGGGTGAGAGTGCTTCGGCCAGGAGGGCCGCCATGGAGCCCTGCACGCCGAGGTCGGCGACTGTGACGGGTTCTTTGTCGAAAGTGCGGGCTACGACGATGCGGCCCAAGCGGTCTTTGAGGTCTTTAATGGAGGTCGCCAGGCAGAAGACGGCCATGACTTCGCTGGCTACAACGATGTCGAAGGCGTCTTCGCGGGGCATGCCGCCGGTGAAGCCGCCCAGGCCGATGGCGATTTGGCGCAGGGCGCGGTCGTTGAGGTCGACAACGCGACGGATCTCGACGCGTCGCGGGTCGATGCCGAGTTCGTTGCCGTGCTGCAGGTGGTTGTCGAGTACGGCTGCAGCGAGGTTGTTGGCAAGTGCGATGGCGTTGAAGTCGCCGGTGAAGTGCAGGTTGATGTCTTCCATGGGCAGCACTTGTGCGTATCCGCCGCCGGCGGCACCGCCTTTCATGCCGAAGACAGGGCCCAGGGATGGTTCGCGCAGGGCAAGCACGGCTGGGTGTTTGCCGGCTGGGATGTCCCAGTTTTCCTGCTGTGCCAGTTGGTTGATGCCGTCGGCTAGGCCGATGCTCGTGGTGGTTTTGCCTTCGCCCGCAGGTGTTGGGCTCATGGCGGTGACGAGGATGAGCTTGCCCTGTTCGGCGCCGTTACCGCGCCGAACAACATCAGGTGCGGGCACTTTCGCTTTGTAATGGCCGAACGGAATGATGTCGTCAGCGCCGAGTCCCACCGACTGGGCAATCGAGTCGATGCGCTCAATCTGAACTTTGCGTGCGATCTCCTGGTCAACAGTCATGAGACCAGTGTCTCACTGAAGGCGGCCGTTTAGCTTGTCGAATCCCAAGAAGGGAGGCACTGACGCCATGTCAATGCCTCCCTTTAACAGCTGTACGAGCAGCTAAGACTCAGTGGTCTTGTTGCTGAACCAACCGGACGATCTCATCAGCAATTCGTTCTGCGGAATGACCGTCTTCGTGGGGCAGATAGTTTGCGACAAACTCGTCGTACTTGTCTTTGTATTCGTCCAGCCCCTCCGTGATAGCCATATTCAATGCGTCGCCTAGTTCTGCAGTAGTGCGCACAATCGGGCCAGGCACGGTTGATTCGTAGTCCAGGTACATTCCACGGCTGTTCTCAAGGTAGTCCTCGAGGTCAGGAGCGAAGAAGACCATTGGCCGGCGAGTGGCGGCAAAGTCGAACATGATGGACGAATAGTCAGCGATCAGCACGTCGGTAGCCGCAAGCAGTGTTTGCGCGTCGGGGAACTCGGTTACATCGATGACGAACTCGTCTCCGACCAGCTCCATGGCCTTGACGTTTGAATGTGCCCGAATTCCCAGGCGAACATTGCTCGGAAGAGCCTGCTTTAAACGCTCAAAGTCAATGCCGATGTCCAGGTGATAGCCGACACCGGCTTTCTGCGACGCATCACGGAATGTCGGCGCGTAGAGGACGAAAATCTCGTCATTGCGTAGCCCGAGGTTGGCTCGGGTTTTTGCACGTGCTTCGCGGTGCTGTTCGGGGTTAGCAAGCACATCCACTCGTGGATAGCCGTCAACAATAGTGCGCGCCGCTGACGAGAATGCGGAGTCGAACTTCTCAGCGGCAAAGTCAGACTGTGCCAGCAGAATGTCCCAATACTGGGTTTCGCGCTGCACTTTAGCGCGGTACTCCGGCGAAAGGCCGGCGCTGTGCACGTCAGCCCCGATCATTTTCAGCGGGGTACCGTGCCACGTCTGCACGTACAGCTGTCCAGGCTGCTTACGGAAATAGCTTGGGAACTCGCAGTTATTGACGATAATTTGGCTGGTGAACAGAGCCTCGATGTACTTTGCGGAGTGAGTGATTACCGTTTCGGTACCTTCAGGGCTTGCGAAGCTGTCTTGCGCGTTCGACCAATAGAACTTCCAATCTGGCAGACGCTTGCGAAGTTCGAAGTAAAGAGGCTCCGGAATATCCCCCGCGCGTTTTCCGAAAAAGGACTCAAACAGAATGGCCTTGTCCAGTGGCTTGTCAACATGAGCGCGAACAGCGCCCTCGATCACTCGAGCCCGATTGTATGTCCCCTTCTCAGCAAACTTCACCGGCGGCACGAGCCGCAGCCAAAGGGAACGAGTCTTCGCAGTACGGGTGGCAATAGCAGCGGGGACAGCTTCATCAAACACCTCAGGCAACGATTTTGCCGCCTCCTCAGAAAGGCGAACCCATTTTCTTGCTGTGGCACCCGTATGACTGTTCACGCCTTCGATTACGAAGTTGTAGCCGCCGGCAGGCAAAGGCACTGTGTTGCCGAACCAGTCTTCCGTGGTCAAGTCAACCCTCGCAGCAAATCCACCGTCAGTCCATTCAACATCGGTATCTGCAACCGTCTTGCCATCGCGCCGCAAAGCCAAGCTGGTGGGCTTCCACTCGGCAGGCAGTTCAAACCGGCCGTTGAAAGTCATTCGCGTATGACCGCCCTCAGAAACAATGGCATAAGAATCAGCCGTAACAAACCACGGATTTTCGTGGATCTTGAGGTTGCCGGCCACTGTGACTCCAACAAAGAGAGAGCCCTCATCGCGAAGATTCTGGAGCTCGTTGAAACCACAATGAGGCTTCAGGGGGGTTTGTTTTTTACCATTGACAGCTCGCAGAGTCCAGGTGCTGTCGGCGTTCTTTTCAGCCAAAGATCCACCGAGGGCAGGTAGGACAAACTCAAACCTGCGGCTGCCATCAGTCGAGCTCTGACCAGAGACCATAAAGTCCTGCGACGATCGCCGATTATGGATCCGCAATTTGTCGAAGCCGGAAACGTTCGCGCCGCGTATTGTGACAGCAAATCGACGTTCGGCAAGTTTCTCGATATCAGCCGGCACCTTAGCCCTCTTGGCGTTGAACCAGAGGTTACCGTCAGATGAGGGCTCAAGAACCCAACGTCGGCCATCTTCCACTTTCGAGAATCCAGGGTCCGCAGCCGCTGCTGTTTGGTTGAGAGCACCGGCACGATGGTCGATGTCAATGCCGTTGACCGAGACTCTCGCAATAAGCCGCCAGCCCTCTGTGACGTCAAGGTCTTCTGTGTTGATCCGGACTGTGTAGGCAGCATTTTGTGCTGAAACGAGCTGCGACTTGAATCGATTCAACAAGCGCGGTTCAAAACGTTCCGCATCGAGTTCGATTTCCTGGTCGCCGTTTCTGTTGATCAACAACATTCTGGGCGTAGCTTCACGGCCGTCAATCAAGTGGTCGCAATATGCGTGTCCGGCGATCTCAACAAGCGACCCTGTGAGCCATTCGACCCGATCAACGGCGCAGTTGAGTGACACTGAATCTGGCGCTACCTCAAGTATGTCTTGCGGAAGTGGGCCGAAGCGGTTTTCGAAGTCTGCCCCGTCAACCACAAAACCAGCGCCATTTGACTTGAGTTTGAGTCCGGTCCCATGTTCACTGCGCCAGAGCATCGCCGCAAATGACTCACTGCGCCCTTTATGGACAGCAAGCCACATGGGCAACCTAACCCAAAACGGAAGGTCATTCCATAGGTCTTCTCCGCTCAGAGTGACAATTTTCTTCAAACCGCCGCTGAAAACGTCCCAGTACTCTTGGCTGGTTCTTTGCGCAACATCCAGGTACTGGATCAGGTCACCGGTCAAGACCTTTTTGAACCAACCGTGCCTCGCAGCTTCTGAGCCTTCGTTGAATACGTGTTGAGTGCCGGCCTCCAGTACTGCAAGCCGGTCTGTAAGGTCGTCAAGGTTCTCTTTACCTTGGGTAATGGACGATCCGTCATCACGAAGCAGCCAGTAATAGACCGGGTGTCGAAGGACGTCGAACGATCGTGCCCGCAAGTACGCTTTCGCCATAGGCTCCTGGTCTTCGTAGCGAATGCCGACAGGAAATTCTCCGACAGCCCTCCGGAAGAAATCCATGGAAAAGATCTTGTTGCAAGCCATAGCGTCTTCAAAGACCTCTGGAAAGTCGTCGATGGTGATGCCGAGCCGATCTTCCGAATGGAACTTCTTGGTCCACGCAGAGAGCCAGACCTTTGTCCCTTTCTGCCGGTAGACTCCACCGCTGACCATGTCGGAGCCAGTACGAAGAATCGTGCGCATCATGACTTGGTAGGCATCACGGGGAATGTGATCATCGGAATCGACAAACGTCAGGTAGTCGCCGGTCACATATTCGAGACCCGTGTTTCGCGCAGCACCGAGTCCACCATTGACCTTGCTGATCACTTTGACGCGGTTGTCCCAACGCGCATATCGCCGGGCAATGGCTGCCGAGTTATCAGGACTTCCATCATCAACAACGATGATTTCCAAGTTCCGGTAAGTCTGCTGAATCAGGCTGTTCAGGCATTTTGCGATATAAGGCTCAACGTTGTAGACCGGCACAATGACCGACAACTTGGGTTTGCCAGACTGAGAACCGGTCAGAAGTGTCACGACCCGCTGCCGCAGAGCTGGGTGAACGCCGTCACGGACTCTGCGCCGCGTTTCTGCTGGCATGCGCTTCACTGCGCGGCCCAGCATTTTTCGAACTGCCTGTTTCATTGAACCCTTCTGTCCATTGAATATTCACGCTGTGTTCAATCGAACTGACCCTCTATCCTATCCCGTCACCCTCTCCCAGAACCGGCGTCCAGCTTGGCGAGTTGTAGTTTCTGCGACCTGGATAAAGAACGCACAGCCGCCAGTCTTCCTCGCGGCCATTACAATGTCTTCGACTTGTTGTATCCCAGGAGGGCTAGTGCGCCAGTTTGTTCGCGACACCATTCTCACAGTCCTGCGATCCCGCGCGTGGAAAGCCACGAGCCAGCGGATCCGCGGTACTCGAGACTTCACACTGACAGCCCGGGAGTACGAAAACAGCGCGGCTCCTGGCGCCAAGGCGCTTGTCTACTTTGGCGACACTCACTCGAAGCTCTACCAGCTCGACCAGTGGCTGCCGGTTCTGGAGGAGCTCAACAAAACAGTTCCCACCGCGGTACTCCTCCGCCGCCCTTCTGCAATTACCGAAACAGCGGAGGCCACTACCCTGCCAATCGTGTTCCGTCAGAGCTTTGACGACATGATGACGTATGTGGAAGAACACCAGCCGAAGCTGATCCTCTATGTCAACAACGGTCAATCAAACTTTCAGCTCCTGAGTTACGCGCCCGCGGTACACGTTCACATCAACCACGGTGAATCCGACAAGCTGTCCATGGTCTCAAACCAAGCAAAGGCCTATGACGCCGTGTTCACAGCAGGCCCCGCCGCACTGCGCAGACACCAGCGGGCACTTGTCGATTTCGACGAATCCAAACTGATCGAAGTTGGCAGGCCCCAGCTTGACCTCGACTACGAACCTGAACTTCCCACAAGCGACAAACGCACTGTCATGTATGCGCCAACGTGGGAAGGCGAGAACGACAACAACAACTACACATCGATCGACTGCTTCGGCCCCGCTATCGCTGCCGCTGCTCTCGCAACGCCGAACACACGTCTCATCTATAAACCGCACCCTCGTGTGGCTGATTCACAGGACGAGGGAATGCGGGCCGGTCACGCCATGATTCTTGAGCTGATCGAGAAAGCTAACGCTGAGGGTGGCGAGCACCTTGTTCTGACCGAGGGCAACATCCTGGCCATGTTCGACGATGTTGACCTCATGATCACCGATATTTCCAGTGTCGGTTTGGACTTCCTCTACCTCAAAGCAGACAGTCCGCTGCTGCTGACGGACCGCCGTACAAACCGCGCCAAGCTTGTCGACGAATCCCCAATCGCTTCCAGCGTGCCGATCATCGACGACTCAACGGTCAATGACATCCAGACGATGATCGAAGCAGAGCTGACAAGCGGCGGCAATACAGAAGCCCGCACCGAAGCGCGAGCTCTGTACTTCGGAAACCACGAGGTCGGCGAGTCCAAGCAGGCGTTCATATCAACCGTTGAACGCCTTATTGCCGAACGCGAAGCGAAGCACATCAACCGCAACTACATGGTGTCAGCGGCCGAAGCCAAAGACGGCAACCCCTGATCGAAAAATACACGAGCTATCGCTGCCTACCCCCACCAAACCAGGCGAGAGTCACCTTCCGGTCAGATCAACCGCAGAGGTCAATAGCCCATTCGGCCAAGTCATTTGCGTCCTAGAGTTCGCTGCAGTTTACGGCTGGCCCGCTTCAGCAACGGATTCTTGGATTTATAGACACGGCGCATCGCCTCATCGACGTAAACAGAAACCGGATCGAGATCTTGCGCGGCCGCTGAGCCGAACGCCTTATCAGCCGGTGAAGGGTCCGCACTCATCTTTCTAGATACCCGCTCCCAGTGCGGATCCTCGCTGAGTGCGCGTTTAAACAATTTACTGAGACGTGTATTAGATTCCATGACCTCATCACGACTCGCCTTACCAAACTTCGGGAAAAGCATTTTGTTGTACAGCTGGATCAGCAGCGTGCGCTTGTGCAAAATATCTGCAGGACGGCCAGGTTCCAGAAGAAGGTCAGTCTCGGTGTAATGAATTGGCGCACAGATCTCCCGGTCCATCTGGACGTAGTCAATTTTTTCAGCAAGTGGCCACAGAATGTCGTAGCCGATACCTGCCCATTTCTGCTTGAGATCGCCGTCCAGCACACGGTCCGCACCTTCCAGCCATTTTTGAATCAAGGGGTGGCCAGGAACCGACGCGACCAACCCAATACTCGGCTGGTTCGGCTGCCAACCGTAGAACAAGGCTCCAGACTTTTCGATGAGGTCCGTAATCATGCTTAATGGGCGAAACACAATTGTGTCTACGTCCATCCACATGCCGCCGTTCTGAGCTAAAACCGCTGCGCGAATATAATCAGCCTTGTGGGCAACTTCGGGAATATCTGAGAAGTCAGAACGCAAACCGGAAACGTAGTCATTCACGTTTTCAGGGTTCAACTCAACTAGGTCCCAATCGCCTTTGTGCTTGAGGATTGTATCCTTGCACAGGCTGATGTAGCCGGGCATCTGGCTAGAATATTTGTTCTCCCAGTAGATCCAGATAGTTTTGTTCACGAAACACTGACCCCTTTTTAGCGGCTGTTGCAATCGTCAGTGCAACAAATCCTTGACCCTGCGAGACAAAGTTCAGCACTGAACCTTAGCTCGGACAGATTTACTATTTTTCGACAAAGCTTAGCACTGCTCAAATAATCGGCGGGCGACCCTTAAAACTCATTCGCAGGACGCCGCGCTTGCTGAGTTTGGTTTCGTCTTCTTCGCCATCCCACGGGTTGTCGCGCCAACCGTCAGCCCAGCCTTTGAACCACGGTTTGAGCTGTTCAGGTTTACGCGCCCACCTGAGCACCTGGACGCCTGTCCAGGAACCCACATAGGCCCAGCTGAATGGCCACGGCAGATTTCTGCGGGCCAACCACACGCGGTTGCGGGCGTTCATGTAGAAGTACTCGTCGTGGCGCTTCGGGTCAATCACGGGGTGGGCCACTGCAAGATCACCCATGTACCACACGTCATAGCCGGCATCCCATACGCGCCAGGCCAGTTCAATGCCTTCGTGGGCATACCAGAACGAACCCGGCCAGCCACCACATTCATCAAAGGCCTTGCGCTGCATGCCGATGGCGCCCTCCCACACGGAGAACACGTTCGACGAATGGCTTGCAGATTTCTTACGCAAACGCGGAATCCACCGCTTAGGCGCATTCGGGTTGTCCGGATCAACCACACGGGGCTGAACCAGACCAACACTGGGATTTTCACGCATGTACTGCGCCATCCGCCACAGCGTGTCCTCATCCGGCAGCCAGGCATCGTCATCGAGGAAGAACAGGAACTCGCCCTTAACCAGGGGCACACCAGCATTGCGTCCGGCAGGAATTCCCACGTTTTCGGGCAGCATGTGGGTTTTGACTTCCTCCGGCAGTCCCACAGGGTCCCAGCCATTGCCCACGCACACAACGTCGAGGTTGACGTTCCGCTGGGACAGCAGCGAATCAATGCCCCGTTTGAGGTCATCCATGCGCTTGCCCATGGTGAGGATGACAACGCCGTAGTCAAAAACTTCCATCAGCCGAGCCTCCTGGAGAACCAGATCGACACAAAGTGCCCCACGACCGACAGCGCGGCAAGCGGCACCATCACCAGGATCATCCACCGTTCACCGGCAAGTTCCGGACCGCCGAAGGCAACCACGATGAGTGACACCACGCTTGCAACAACAGCCAGCATTGACATTTCAACCGAATGCCAGATGCGGTGGAACGGCACAAAACGAGCAAGCTGCTTCACCCGGGCAAGACCGCCATGTGTCACAGCAGTTGCCGCAGCGGAGTCTTCTAGCTTGTCCAGGCCGTTGAAGGCACGGCTCATGTGCACCAAACTGTTGAGCGCCTTGTTCAACAGCACGAGCGAGGACACCACTCCCCCAGCAACCAGGTAGGGGTAGGCGAACCCTGGATCGGACTTCAGCAGTCCCAGGTCACTCACTGCCCGCACGCCCAACATGAAGGCGACGAATCCCTCTGTTGTGTAGTGGCCAACCGCGTCAAGGAAAACACCTTTTGCACTGCGGGTGCCCCGCCAGCGTGCGACCTCACCATCACAGCAGTCGAAGTACAGCTGCAGCTGCGAAAAGAACAGTGCGAGGAGTGCACCCCATACGCCGGGGATCAGCAGAGCGAAGCCGATTGCCCAGCCGGAGAGGATCATCAGACCCGTCACGCCGTTGGCAGTGATAGGCGTGCGCACCAGCAGCGCTGTCAGGTAGATGGAGATGTGCCGCAGGTACAGCTCTGCTGTCCAGTGCTCAGCGTTTTTGCGCGCGCGCACTTCCGGCGGCTGGGCAACAGCTCGCAGCTGTGCCAGCGTCGGATTCTTAGGCCGGGAAGAGTGTGCTTCGCTCATATCTCAAGACTTCGCGCCACTCCAGCAGAAGTGCTGGAGTTTACTGGCCGAGGTCTCCCTTGATCTTGGTGGTGGAGATCTCCGGGGTGCGCGGGAGGTAGACGACGTCGCACAGGTCCTTGAGGTCGTCGAACCTGCCTTCCCAGTCGTCACCCATGACAAAGGTGTCGATGTGGTACTTCTCGATGTCGGTCCGCTTCTGTTCCCACGTGTTTTCGGGAATCACGAGGTCGACGTAGCGGATAGCTTCGAGCATGTTCTTGCGGTCGTCCCACGAAAAGTACGACTTCTTGCCCTTGCCGGCGTTGAATTCGTCGGTCGACAGCGCAACGACCAGGTAGTCGCCCTGTGCTTTGCAGCGCTGCAGCAGTCGGATGTGGCCGTAGTGCAGCAAGTCAAAGGTGCCGTAGGTGATGACACGGCGCATGAAAAAGCCCCTTGCTTAACTTGGAGTTAACTTGCAGATCATATAAACGATACCCCACGGCCCACTTGAAGTCCCGTCTGACTGCCTGTTAAGCGGGTGCCGTTCACCACAGCCGGGGAGCTGCTGCCTCAGGCTCTACGCGGCAAAGAAGAACTAAAATAGATGGCTATGAAAGCGTCACTGTCACGGCTTCTGCGCCGCATCATCCCCAACTCAAGCGGTCCCCGCCCCCAGCAAGTCCTTCCAGCGGGGAACTACTACACCGTGCTGTGGCGCATCCCCGAAACATTCGGCGGGCTGACTTCCGTTGCTCTCGAACGGTCCTCAGCTTTCGCTCGCCAGGACAACCGCCCCATCGAGATCCTCACGTTCTCACCGAACAACAGCGGCAAGGAGCGCGAACAGGAACTCAAAGCCGAAGGCCGACTGGATGACCGTGTTTCCATCCGGAACATCTGGGAAGACCTCGGCACATGGTCTGACGATGAGCTTGCCCGCATGAAAGGCACTGCAGAACCTAACCTCGGCGCCCTCAAAGATGCACTCCCCCACACCTCGGGAAACACACGCGAACAGCGCACAGACGATGCCGGTACGGTCCTCCAGACCGACTACTACAGCACGCAGGGCCACCTGCGCATCATCGACCGTCATGACGCCACAGAACGCGGCACCACAGGCGGCCGCCTGCTGACGCTCCTAGACTCCCGCGGAAGGATTGTCGCACAGTGGCGCTCCGGCGGCGCATTCTACAAAGCGTGGCTCAACGCAGTATTCGGCAACGAGCCAGGTTACGTCATTGTCGATTCGGGCTATGCAAGTTCAATCTTCCGCACCTACCGGAAGAAGAACGTTGTGTTCTGCCACGTGCTGCACAGCAACTTCCTCAAGAACGAAAGCGTAGACCCGCGCGAACTCAACCGCGGCAGGTTCGACATCTTTCATAATGCCGATCGTTTTGATCGGGTCATCGCACTGACCCACGCCCAACAGCAGGACATGCTCGCGCTGAACCTGTCTTCGGGCAACCTCACGGTCATACCCAACGTGGTTCGCGACCTCCACGGCGATGCGGAAGCACCCCGTGATAAGGCTCACGGAATCATGCTTGCAAGGCTGACCCCGGGCAAGAGGATCGATCACGCTATTCGCGCTGTGGCAGCGGCACGCTCCAGCGCACCCGGACTGCACATGGACGTCTACGGCGATGGCGATATGCACGCCGAACTCACCCAGCAAATCAACGCCAACAACGCAGGTGAGCACATCACCCTACGTGGCTACGCAAGCGATGCAAAAGATCACTTCCGTAAAGCATCATTCAGCCTCCTGACAAGCAAGCAGGAGGGCCAAGGTCTGGTGCTGCTGGAAAGCATGTCGGCTGGCTGCATCCCGATTGCCTACGACATCAAGTACGGCCCAGCCGACATCATCACCGACGGAGTCGATGGCTTCCTCATCCCCGACGGCGATGTTGAAGCACTCACCCAGGCAATCATCCGCGTGGCCACCATGGACGATGCCGAGCTCACCCAGATGCGCCGCAACGCCCTGAAACGAGCTGCCGACTTCTACGAAACCGCCGTCGTCAACAAGTGGGCGACCATGTTCCGCGAATGCTCTTTCGAACCGTTCCAACGCTCACAGGCCACCGCAGCGCTGACCTCGCTGACTGTGACAGACACGGGGCTGGAACTCGAAGCCACCGTCCACGACCACCCTTGGAAGCAGACGTCCCACACCTACGTGTCGTGGCGGCTGGCCGGCAAAACCTATTACGGCCGCACACCTGCCGAATTCGACGGAACCACCTTCCGCGCTGAGATCCCTCTGTCCGAACTGGAACTGCTGTCCGCAGGCACCCTGGAATTGTCAGCGGACTTCGTTGAAGGCCGCTCTTTCCACCGCACCCGTATCCTCGCAGACGAAACCCCCGCGGCAGCTGGCTCCTTCTTCACCCCGGTACTGACCGACAAAGGCCAGTTGAACCTGCAGATAGAAGCTGACTGACACCTCGCGAGGTGGAGGTTGGCTTAGCCGCCGTCCTCACCAGCGTGTGGTGGTGAGAAAACGATTGTGGGCGGTTCCGCTAATGCGGAACCGCCCACAATCGTTTATCGGCCTGTCTGCGTGCGCGCCCGGTTCTCACCAACCGGGCGCGTCAGCAGATGAGCGTCAGTTGTTCTTGCGGCGCGAACGAGCAACCATCAGAACACCTGCGGCGAGCAGACCAGCTGCTGCAGCCAGTGCACCAGCGATCTCAACACCGGTACGGGGCAGCGGAGCGTTGCTCGAGCCCTTGTCACCGGAGTCAGCAGGCTTGGACGGAGCAGGCTTACCGGAACCGGTCTTACCGCTCTCTTCCACCGTGACAGTGATGGTGTCAATGACGTTGCCGTCCTTGTCCTTCACGGTCACGACGATCTTGTCACCAGGCTTGGCGTCATCGTTGATGTCAACGACGATGTTGCCGTCCTTGTCGATTTCAGCCTTACCGGGGCCTTCGACCTCAACAGTCGAGCCGTCCGGAACCGGGCCGCCATCGTTCGGGATGACAATCTTGTCGCCAGGCTTGCCCTTGTCGTCCTTCCAGTCAGGCTGGTCAGCAGGCTTTTCAACCTCGACGACTACGCGGTCGATCTCGTTGCCGTCCTTGTCCTTGACAATGACAACAACCTTGTCACCAGGCTTGGCGTCCTTGTCGATGTCGACAATCAGGTTGCCGTCTTCATCGATTTCAGCCTTACCAGGTCCTTCCGTTTCGACGGTGCTGCCGTCCGGGACCGGACCGCCGTCGTTCGGGATTTCGACCTTGTCGCCAGGCTTACCCTTGTCGTCCTTCCAGTCTGGCTTCTCAGCAGGAGCGTCAGGCTTCTCGACCGTGATGGTGACGTCAACGTTGTCCTTCGAACCATCCGGGTAAGTCACCTCAACCGGAACGGTGATCTTGTCACCAGGCTTGGCGTCTTCCGGAATCGGAACCGTGATTTCACCGGTGTTTTCATCAACCTTCACACCGTCGGGAGCGTCGTCACCAGGGGTGAACGTGGTGCCGTCAGGAGCTTCGGTCGGGTTGCCGTCCTTGTCCTTGAACTCAGGAGCAGGAACCTTGACGTCTTCACCAGGCTTACCCGAACCATCTTCGTAGCCGGGCTCGAACTCGTCCTTCTGTTCGGTGTCAGGCTTGGACGGTTCGGTAACAGTCACGGTCGAGTCGTCGATCCTGTTGCCGTCCTTGTCCTTCACGACGATGACGATCTTGTCGCCAGGCTTGGCGTCCTTGTCGATGTCAACGACGAGGTTGCCGTTTTCATCGATTTCAGCCTTACCGGGGCCTTCGACCTCAGTCGTGGAGCCTTCCGGAACGTCGCCACCGGTGTTCGGGACGGTCACCTTGTCACCGGGTTCACCTTCGCCGTCGCCCCATTCGGGCTTCGAGTCAGGGTCGGTGACAGTAACAGTCACGTCCACCTTGTCGGTGCTGCCATCCGGGTAGGTCACAGTCACAGGAACCGTGATCTTGTCACCAGGCTTGGCGTCAGCCGGAATCTGGACCTTCAGCGATCCATCTTCAGCAACTTCGACACCGTCCTTGTCGGTGGTGAACTTGGTGCCTTCCGGAACGGTGACCTTGTCGCCGTCCTTGTTGGTGAAGGTCGGAGCGTCGACCGGAGCGGTGGTACCAGGCTGGCCAGCACCGTCGGTGTACTTCGGTTCGAGCTCGTCAGCCTGCTTAGTGTCAGGCTGCTCCGGAGCATCAGGTTCTTCAACCGTGACGGTGACGTCAACGTTGTCCTTGCTGCCGTCTGGGTAGGTCACCTCGACAGGAACAGTGATCTTGTCACCAGGCTTAGCATCCTCAGGGATGGTAACGGTGATCTCACCGGTGTTCTCATCGATAGTCACACCATCAGGAGCGTTCTCACCAGGACCGAAGGTCGTGCCGTCAGGAGCCTCGGTCGGGTTGCCGTCCTTGTCCTTGAACTCAGGCTTTTCGACCGTGACATCCTCACCAGGCTTACCCGAACCATCTTCGTAGCCGGGCTCGTAGGTGTCAGCGTCCTTGTCCTTAGCGTCAGGTTCTTCAACCGTGACGGTGACGTCAACGTTGTCCTTCGAACCATCCGGGTAGGTCACCTCGACAGGAACAGTGATCTTGTCACCAGGCTTAGCATCCTCAGGGATGGTAACGGTGATCTCACCGGTGTTCTCATCGATAGTCACACCATCAGGAGCGTTCTCACCAGGACCGAAGGTCGTGCCCTCAGGAGCCTTGGTGTCCTTACCGTCCTTGTCAGTGAAGGTCGGAGCGTCAATTGTGACGTCGTCACCCGGCTTACCGGAACCGTCTTCGTAGCCAGGCTCGAAGATCGTGTTCTGGTTAGGCGACTTCGGGTTGGTGTCGTCTTCCTTTTCCTTTTCGTCCGGGACACCGTCGCCGTCGTCATCCTCGTCCTCGGTGTCAGGTTTACCGTCACCGTCGGTGTCCAGCTTGAACTTGGCCGGAGCCTCGTCCGTGGTGCCGTCCGGGTAGGTCACCGTGACAGGAACGTCGAATTCTTCGACAGTGTCCTTGTTCAGCTTGGACTCATCCGGGAACGTAACGGTGATCTCACCGGTGTTCTCGTCAATCTCGACTACGTAGCCTTCAGGAGCCTCAAAGTCCTCACCAATAGCGAACTTCGAGCCTTCAGGAGCCTTCGCGTCCTTACCGTCCTTGTCAGTGAAGGTCGGCGACGACTTGGTTTCCTCACCAGGAACAACCAGCTTCTCTTCGTAAGCGGGCTCGTAGATGGTGTTCTGGTTAGGAACCTTCGGGTTCTCGTCTTCCTCATCCGGGATGCCGTCGCCGTCATCATCCGGATCCGTGACGTCAGGGTCACCGTCACCGTCGGTGTCCAGCTTGAAGTTCGCATCCGTCTTGTCGGTGCTGCCGTCCGGGTAGGTCACCGTGACAGGAACGTCGAACTCCTCAACGGTGTCCTTGTTCAGCTTGGACTCGTCCGGGAACGTAACGGTGATTTCACCGGTGTTCTCGTCAATCTTGACTTCGTAGCCTTCAGGAGCCTCAAAGTCCTCACCAATAGCGAACTTCGAGCCTTCAGGAGCCTTCGCGTCCTTACCGTCCTTGTCAGTGAAGGTCGGCGACGACTTGGTTTCCTCACCAGGAACAACCAGCTTGTCCTCATAAGCAGGAGTGTATTCGTCGCTCTGCTTGGTCTCGTCAACGACCTTAATAGGTGCGTTGATGACCTTGGTGGTGCCATCTTCGTAGGTGACCTTAACCGGAACGTTGTACGTACCCGGCTTGACGTCTGCACCCGGCTTGATGGTCAGGGTTCCATCTGCGTTTACGGTGACCCAGTCCTGCGGAGCGACATCTTCCGGAAGGCCAGCCTTCTGGAATTCCGGAGCGTTCTTGACATCGTCTGCGGTTGCTGCAGCGAACTTAGCGGAGTCAGGAACTGCGGTGCCGTTCTTGTTGACCGGCCGCTCAGCCGTAGCTTCTTCGCCAACCTTGACCTCGGTCTCCTTGTATTCAGGAGCAACGTAGGCCAGGAAAGAGTCAGCCATGAGAGGCGTGCTCTCGTCTGACGCGTTGTACACCGTAGCGGTGTAAATGGTGTCCTCAGCGAGGTCTTCCGGAACCTGGAAGTCACACGAAGGAATCACACCGAGGTTGTCGGAGTTCGCCTCGCAACGGTGAACTTCCTTGCCCTCGCTGTCAGTCCAAACAATGACGTGAGCAGTGTTCGGAGTCAGGCCGAAGGTGTCGGTCTTTGCGGTGTCACCCGGAGCAGCAGGCTTATCCGTGGTGTTGTACGGCGTGACGTCAAAGCCGCGCGAAGTCTGGCGCAGCGAGAAGTCAAGGTTGTCGATGTAGTTACCCGCGTGGCCTCCACCGGAGACTGCATGCACCATCGAAGCGCGCATGATGTTCTGGAACATCGCGCTCTGCGAAGAGTCCATGTTCGAGTCGACGCCCTCGGGGAGAACCGGCGAGACGTACATGTACTCGTAGTTGATGTGCTTCGAACGCAGGTTACTGGTTGCCCAGCTGCCTTCGTCAGACGAGGGAGCCAACTCGCCCCACTCGCCAGCGTTCATGATGCCCTTGGCCTTGTAGTTGTTACCCCACAGTCCCTTGAACTGAAGGTGGTACTTGCCTTCGTTATCCGTTTCGGTGATTACGGTTTCGGCGATAGCGCTCTTACCGGTCTCGGCCTCGTATTCGGCCATGATCTTCTTCTGCGCTTCACGGAAAGCTTCAGTGGTGTAGCCCTTGTTGTCGTCAGCCCACTTGTCGAAGCGGCGTGCAACCTCATCCTGCACGTACGAGCCGCGGATCTTCACCTTCGGGACAGCTACATCGCCGTAACGCTTCTCATACTGGTTGGTGAAGAGGGCCTTACCGAAGGTACCGCGCTGGTCGTAGTAGACGCGCCCCTTGGCTCGGCCACCATTAGCGACCTGCTTTTCGCCGGTGGTGGACTTATCCTCAGGCAGGTACAGCCAGTCCTGACCATCCTTAGCGGCATCGCGCTCGTGGTAGGAGATGTTGTAGTTCTCGGCAAGCTGGATACCGACCGCGCCGTTCCAGGTACCGTGGTAACGGTCACCCTGACCGCCGAACACCGAGTCACCTTCAATGAAGGCAACCTGGAGGTTCTTCGGATCTGGGTTTTCAGCCCAAATGCGAAGCTTCTGACCAGCAGTGGCCTCCCACTTGTGGACAGTACCGAGAGCATCGGTCCAGTCCGGCAGGCTAATCGAGTACGTACCGTCAGCCTTAGTCTGCGCGGTGTAGACAGGCGATACGGCGCCACGCTGCTTCTTGTTGGGGTAGTCGATCCACTGAGCATAGACCTTGACACCCGCAAGCGGTTCGTCAACATTCTGAGCAGTGGCCGCGTTGCCGTCGCGGTCCAGGAAGACTTTACCGTTGACGGTCTTCTGCCCCAGCCAGTTACCCGGAGAGTCGATCGCATCCTGGGCAGCATGAACAGGTACAACTTCCACACCCGGGAACAGGCCCGGTGCGAATGCCACAGCCATTGCGAGAGTCAGACCAGCTGCTGCTGTCTTCATCCCGCGGCGTCGGTGAGAACGCTGTTGGCTCATCAATTTTCCTTTCGGTTGACACCCGCGCCGTTCCGCGCAGGCATAGATTCACTCACAGTTTCCGCAGCGGCGGAAAACCGCTCCGAAAACCGTGAAGAACTTAGGGCCAAGTATTAATACCCTCATAAATACTTTAACTATCTGCCAGACTTCCCACAGGATTCGGAAGAGTTGAAACTTCACTCAACACCAGCACGGCCCAGAAACATGCGCCTATCTCCCGGACCCGCCCGGAAGCTACCGTCCGGTACACCGGACGGTGTGATGGCAACCTCAAGAGAAATCTGTGAGCTGCCTGTCTGCCCACCGCTGTTCCACCACACTTGCGACAGCTGCCACAAACCGTCTGCGCTGACTTCCAAGCCCTGTATCCCCCAGATAATAACGGCACACTTTTTCCCGTTCAGCCCGACCGGACTCCCCAGAGCCCAGCCCTTGCTGCACCATGTGCGAAGCCCGCCGACCACCATCTGCAGTGCCGACCACCGATGGAACCCGTGAGAACAGACCACCGGCAGGCACCTCGGCACCTGGATCAGTCGGAGCAACCCCCACAAGGGGCTTATGCGTTGACAGCCAATCAAAAGCAACCGACGACATTTCGGCCACACACGCATCAGCCGCAGCAAACT
This sequence comes from Brevibacterium sp. HMSC08F02, assembly GCF_001807555.1. Taxonomy (NCBI): domain Bacteria; kingdom Bacillati; phylum Actinomycetota; class Actinomycetes; order Micrococcales; family Brevibacteriaceae; genus Brevibacterium; species Brevibacterium sp. HMSC08F02. The sequence continues at coordinate 141,023 of NZ_KV789351.1, forward strand.
GCCATGACACCGTCGGCGAATCATCAAACACAGAGCCCGCAGCACCCGTCACAAGCTCGCGAATCTGCGAATCAGCCCGAGCAAACTCCGGCTTCACAACACCGGTTCGCGGATGGGGCCGGTAGATGACACCAAACCCAGCCTCTACAAGCCCCTCCACCAGCGGAAGACCCGACTGCGCCAAGGTGCCATAGGCCATGGACGGCGAATCGCCCTCCCACGTGGGCGCATAGAACACAGTGGGCCGACTGCCATCCAGAACCTGCTGGAAACGCTCCGGCACCGGCCCCGCATAATCCAACTGCGGTCTGCCCACATCGATCATGTCCGGCAAACGTCCCAGCAGCGCCTTCTCAATCCGCTCCCTGGCAGCCAAACCAGCCGTGAACACACAGTCATAGGCCTTCAGCTGGTTCGACACCATCGAAATCTTTTCGCTCTCCCCATGCGATAAATGCACATGTGCCGGCCCCGGATACCGCAGAGCCTGAAAATTCAACACAGCCTGATTGACATACAGCACCGCGCACAAGGCCGGCTGCGTCATAAAACGATCAACATCCGACGTCAACCGCGCATACCGCACCGGAAGCTCCGTCAGCTGCGCGATCTCACGCGCGTTATCCAGATTGCGCATGAGGATGCCCACCGGCCACGGCGCACCATCACCGGGACCATCCAGAGTCATCCCCGACTCCAAATGCATCGTCGCCGCAAGATCCTCAATCGGGGCCAACCACTGCTTCAGCTGATACGTCGAGGCCCTATCCCCCGCGTGATACACACCAACCACAAAACCGTCATCACGCGACGGCATAAACTTCGGATCCAACCGCCGCTCAGCCGCGCGCACTGACAGTTCGCGACCCACCTGAGATGAGAACCGCTTCGCCGACGAAAACACGTGGGACACCCTGTTCATCATGCTGACCAGTATGCCAGCGCAGAAACGACAACCGTCTTTGTTTCCTTCCGAGTAACCGGAAATCACTACACTGACCCTGACCCACAACAACCAGGAGCACGATGAACTCGAACCCCTACGACAACACCCCCTACGGCGGCGGTCCCGGCGGGCAACCCAGCTACGGCGGCAGCAGCCCCTTCGGTGACAGCAGCCAGTTCGGCAGGCAGCCGGGCAACGGCGACAACCCTTTCGACAACAGCCCCTACGCCCACAACCCCTTCGACACTGGGGCGCCATCCGCCCCGCAGCGCCGAAAGATCACCGAAAAGGACTACCGCGGCACCGGCGAAAAACCACCGCTGTCGCAGCCTCTCTACGGCGCGGGCCCAGTGACCGCCTACACGCGGTTCTGGAAGAAGTTCGCACGGTTCAAGGGCTACGCATCGCTGTCGGAATACTGGTGGCCGCAGCTGATCAACACCTTGATCTGCTTCGTTCTGTTCGTCCCCGGCATCGTCGCCGTCATCATGGCCGACATCGAAGCCCAAAGAACCTTCGAGGCCACCGGATACGAGGCCGAACCTGACGTCCCAGCGCTTGCGATCATCGGGACCCTCGTTTCGTTCCTGTTCCTGTTGGTCGCCGCAGTGCCCACCCTGTCCTCCGGCTGGCGACGCATCCAAGACGCCGGCATGCACGGCGCCCTCATCTTCCTGGCGTTCATTCCCTACCTGGGCGGACTCATCAACATCGTCCTGTGCATCCTGCCCACCAAACTGACCGCCCGCCAACCCGGACGCGACGACCTCACCGGCGACTGAACCCACCACCACATGACGAGGTGCCTGCTCACGTAAGCAGGCACCTCATATTTTTCTGGGGTCAGGTCAGTCCGCGGGTGTGCCCGGACGTCCGGCTGAAGCCGAGCCAGACGCGGCAGCTTCGGCAGCCTGCTTCAGTGCCCTTTGACGTTTCTGCAGATTCCATTCGTGGCGGGTGAGCCACACGATGAAGATGTCGAAGATCGTCAGCAGCAAAAAGAAGATCGAGTGACGGGCAAAGATCTCGTAGGTCTGGTAAATGATGAACGCCGCCAAGAATCCCATCATCCAGGGGTAGGCCCACATCTTGCCCTTCAGCACAGCCCACACCAGAACAATCTTCGTGGCCGCGTGGCTGATCATGTAGATCGCCGCATACAGCTGAATACCCGAATCCAGATTCTCCGTCTGATGCAGAAGCCACGCCGTAACAGGGTTGTCCGTATTGCCCGCCGTAAGCTTCACCGCCAGCTGATGCCACACGTGCCGGGGCACAACAAGAACCACAATGCCCGAGGCCATCTGACCCAAACCAAACAGGCCCTTGCCGATCAGCGTGATGTAGAAAATCACGTGCAGCCAGTGTTCGCGCTTGCGCTGTTTAGGTGGAATGAGATCAGCAGAGGTTTCCGTATCCGCCAAGGTCGGGACCAGACGGTCGGTGCTTCTGCTGTGCGCTTTGTGGTTCTTGTGCGCCGTATGGCTGCTGGAGCTGCGCGTCATTGCCGTGTTTCGGTTTTCTGCGAAGCGTGAGCGGCTCGCAGTTCAGCACCGCGCTGCTGTTCACGCCACTTCTGCAGGGCTTTTCTGCGTTTCAGCGACATCAGCCTGTGCCGGACAAGCACGTACAGCACCAAACAGGCGCCCACACCCACCAGGCAGCCGGCCGTCACATCAGTGAAATAGTGCACGCCCAAATACAGGCGTGACAAACAGATGAGCGCGGTCATGCCCAAAGCTCCGGCCCAAATGATTGCCCGCTGCCATAAGCGCACAAACAGCAAACTGAAAACAACAGCCGACGAAAACAACAACGACGACGTCCCCGTGGCGTGCCCCGACGGGAACGAAAAGTTCGTCTCCAACACCAGCCGGTGTTCCTCCGCCGGACGGGGACGGGCATACAGCGGTTTGAGCGAATGCGTGATCGCTGAGGCGAGCGCAACACAGCCGGCAATATAGGCCGCCGGCCGCCAACTGCCGGCCAGCACCCACACGAGCACCGACACCAGCACACCCAGGACGATCGTGCCCAAGGGGCTGAAGATATTGGTGAAGAACACCAAGATGGCCGTGCGCGGGTCGCTGCGATGTTCGATCATGTCGCCGAGAACTTCATGGTCGGCCTCCAGCACCAGGGTTGTCTGCACAAACAGACCCAAGATGACCACCAGGGCGAAAAGCAGCACGCCCGTGCTGATCCGCTTGACCGGCGGATTCGGCTTCTGGTCGTTCACTCAGTTCACCTGGCCAGCAGCCAGACCGCGAGCCAGCAGCTCAGGGATAACGTGATTGCGCGTCAGCGGAGCAAAAGAACGCTCCGCCGTGTCCTGGGGAAGATCCGCGATCGGGAACCACTCCGCCTGGTCAATTTCATTGAAGAACCGCGGTTCCTGAACATTCAGACCATCCGGGGTGCCGCGGTAGGCGAACACCGTGCCGGTCACGTGAGTGTCCGGTTCATTCGCCGCATCCGTCGTCCAGGAGCCCAGCAGATCCAGCCGATCCGGGTCGAGATCCAGGTGCAGCTCCTCCTCGATTTCGCGGACGGCGGTGGCAAGAGGCTCCTCGTCAGATTCGATCTTGCCGCCGGGCAACATGAACGAGCTCGTCCCCTTCTTCCGGACCATCAGCAACTCCGGCCTGTCCGGATGGATCAAGCACACAGCGGCGACGACAACAGACTTAGGGGATTGCTTCGGGGACTTGCTCATTCCACCAGTATGGCCCACCGATATGGGAGTCAGATGAGACAGTGCGGGCTGCCTGCGGCTGTGCAGCGCGGTGGGCGGTTGTGCACCCCGTCAGGCGAGGAAGCTCACCGCGAACAGGGTTCCGCCCAAAACAATGCCCGAACCCACCAGCGTCATCGTGGTGTAGCCCAGAATGTCACGCATCTTCAGGCCCGCAATAGCCAGCACCGGCAGAGCCCAGAACGGCTGGATCATGTTCGTCCACTGGTCACCGTAGGACACAGCCATGATCGCAACCGAGGGGTCGATGCCCAGTGATTCGGCAGCCTTGAGCATGATCGGGCCCTGCACCGCGAACTGCCCGCCTCCGGAGGGGACGAAGAAGTTCACAACGCCTGCCGCCACGAACGCCAGCACGCCGAATGTGTGCGGACCAGAGATCGACACCAACGCGTTCGAGAAGATCTCAATGAGACCAGACGCACTCATGATGCCCATAATGCCGGCGTACAGCGGGAACTGCAGAAGGATCTCGCCGACGTTGACCGCCGCACCCTTGGCCAAGTAGATGATCTCGAAGGGGCTGCGCACCAACAGCAGGATGAGCGTCAGGAAGCTCCAGTTGACGATGTCCAGAGTCATCGTGCCGCCCCGCGCAAAGTGCACCACGATATACGCCGCAAGCAGCAGGCCCACCAGCAGCGTGGGTATGCGGGATGCGTCAATGCGATCAGCCGGGGTGACGATCTCTTCGCCCACGAAGGGCTTTTCGCCGTGCTCAACTTCAGCAGGCATTTCAACAATCGGGGCGCTGGGCTTCGGGGCGGTCAAAGCAAACAGAATCGCCATGACAATGAGCACCAACGCAGCCGCCGCCAGGTTCCACCACACAAAGATGGTCTGCGAAACAGGAATGGTGCCGCCCATGGCCTCGTCAAGGAACGAACCGGGCGTTGCCGCAGTCAGCGGGCCCGAAGCCGAATAGCCCATGTGCCACACGACCATGCCCGAATAACCAGCCGCAACAAGCAGCGGGAAGTGCACCTTGAAGCCGCGACGGCGAGCCGAACGAGCCACCTCGACCGCCAGCAGAGCACCGACGACCAAGGACAGACCCCACGTGATGAGGGCCGACATGCCCGCCACCACAAAGACCAAGACGTAAGCCGAGCGTGGGCCGGAAGGCACATCGGCAATCTTGGCCAGCAGCTTCCGCACCGGTTGGGTGTGCGCCAACATATGGCCCAAGAAGATGATGAGCGCCATCTGGGTCATGAACTCCAGCAGGCCCGACAGGCCATCACCCCAGCCGACCAGCACATCGACAGGTTTGGTCGGGGTGAGGATGAGCGCCAGGATGCCAACGACAACACTCAGCACGATCGCAAACATGAGCGCCGACGGTGTCCACTTCTCAAGCAGTGAGTTAAGCGGGCGCATGACCGCGGGGGCGGCCGCCGAGCTGGGCGGTGTGTTCACCTGAGTGGTGTTCGGCGTGGTGCCGTCAGGATGACCGTTTGCGGAGTCCGACATAAGAGCGCTCCTTTGCGTTCGTGTGCTGATTCACAGTTATCGTAGAGAACACACAGCCGGAGGTCGAAACCTCTGGTGAGAACGCCTGTCGCAGACACGTGTCTAGAGCGTGTCTGCGCACCCGCTGCAAGGACGCCACAGCGATTCACAGAAAGGACGGCCCATGACCGCCGAACTGTCCCCCGCCGAGGTTGAAGCTCTTGTCCGCCGCTACTACACGACCGTGGATGCCGGCGACGACAACGCCACCGCAGACCTCTTCGCGGTCGACGGCACCTACGACCGCCCCGGCTACGACACCATGGTTGGCGAAGACATCCGCCGCTTTTACCTGGAAAACCGCATCATCGAATCCGGCGAACACACGCTGCTCGATGTCATTGTGAGCGGCAACCAGGCAGCCTCACGCGGCGAATTCAACGGCAAACTCAAAGACGGATCAGACGCCCACGAAGGCTTCGCCGACTTCTTCGTCTTCAACGCCGACGGCACAATCGCCAAGCGCACCAGCTACTTCTACCGTGCCGCCGTGTGAGGTGTGCGGTGGGCGCAGCCCACTGTGCAGATGAGGGCGCATATGGAGGCAAAAATCGTGTTTTCGCCTCGATATGCGCCCTCATCTGCAGAATCCCCCGCCGGGCACCAGAAAAACTGGCCGGCGAGGGATTTTGACGCTTAAACGAAGCTCAAGCTCGGCTTAACGGCCAGCGGTCCGCCTCAACGCCCAGCGGCCCTCGCACGGAGGATCGCGTTTTGGATTTCGTCGCGGCGAACAGCGATCGATTCCTCGGGCGGCATTCCGTAGGCGGTTTCAGCCTGATCGAAGATCTCGGCCATGCCTTCCATAGACATGTCCGGCTGCGGCAGATCGATCTGCGCAAAACTCGGCCCAATATGCTCCATGAGTCCGCGCAGACCAGCTTTGCCGCCGCCTAAGTGCAGACCCTCAAACGGCCCGACCGCCGCCCACCGGATGCCCAGTGAATTGCGCACGGCAGCATCGAGATCTTCAACGCTGACAACACCGCTCTGCACCAAGTGCACAGCTTCACGCAGCACGGCATTCTGCAGACGGTTGCCCACAAAACCGCGCGCTTCCTTCTTCAGCACAATCGGCTCACGGCCCACACCGCGGTAGAACTCAACAGCTGTCTGCACCGCTTCATCCGAAGTCTGCGGTGAAGGAACAACCTCGACCAGCGGCATGATGTGCGGCGGGTTGAACGGGTGTCCCACCAGCAGGCGGGCAGCGACATCGTCCGGCAGCTGCGCCGCGGTCTCCGAGGCCGGAATCGCCGACGAACTCGAGGCAAACACCGCCTGCGCCGAGGCATGCTCGGCGGCCGCAGCAAAGAGTTCGCGCTTCACATCAACACGCTCCGGGCCGCACTCCTGAATGAAGTCAGCACCCGAGGCGGCATCGGCCAGAGGATCTTCTCCCTCGGCAGCGCGCACGGAACCAGCCGAACCCGCACCAGCCCCAGCCGGCACCTCGTCAACCACCCCAGAAACGATCTCCCCGAGGTCGTCACGGGGATCGCTCAGAACAACCTCGTGCCCGTGGGAGGCGAACAGCTTCGCCCACGACTGGCCAATAGTGCCAGCACCGATAACAGCAACCTTCATCAGCGGACTCCCTTCATGAGCTTTGTAACCGGCTTAGCTGCGGCAAGAACAATCGCACCGAAGACCAGAGCGGCAATACCGTGCCACATCCAGTACGGCAGCTGGTTGTCCACCGCGTAGAACTGCGAGGTCACACCGGCAAGCGATGTACCCACACCGGAGGCCAGGAAGAACAGGGCAATCATCTGCGAACGGAACACCCGCGGCGCCAGGCGCGTAGCTGCCGAAAGGCCAATAGGCGAAATGAGCAGCTCCGCGATCACGAACAGCATCAGCAGGAAGATCATGTACAGCAGCGGCGTGCGCGCATCACCGGTACCGCTGGACGAGAACGGGATGAACAGCAGAAACGCCACACCGATCAGCACCAGCGCCAGTCCGGCCTTGACCATGGTCGAGGGTTGCTTGTCGCCCATGCGAAGCCACAGCGCCGAGGTGCCCATCGACAGCAGGATCACCCACGCGGCGGGAATGAGCGTGACCCACGAGATCGGCATTTCCCAACCGAACACCGAACGGTTGAGGCTCTCATCGGAGTACACAACCAGCACGCCGAAGATCTGCTGATACAGCGCCCAGAAGACAACAGACGCCAAGAAGAACGGAATGAACGCGAACACGCGCGAACGTTCAACAGAGGTGACCTGTTTGCTGGTGGTCATGATCGTGAAGTACACAATCGCCGCGAACGCCGAAACACCGGCAATCCAGGTAGAGATGTTCGACACCGTCAACCAGCCAAGAGCCACAACAGCCCAAATGGCCAAACCGACCGCCACAACCGCGGCAGGCAGAATCCACAGCTTGTTGCGCGGCAGCGGGTTCACCGTCTTACGCGAATCCGCAGGCAGGTTCTTCCGGCCGGTCATGTACACAATCAGGCCGAGCGCCATACCGACAGCAGCGGCACCGAAGCCGATGTGGAAGCCGATCCGATCCTGCAGCAGACCCACAATCAGCGGACCCAGCAGAGCACCGATGTTGATGCCCAGGTAGAACAGCGAGAACCCGGCATCGCGCCGCGGGTCCTTTTCCGAATACAGCGTGCCGACAATCGCTGAGGCCGTCGCCTTCAGACCACCCGAACCGAGCGCCACAAGCCCCGTACCGATGAGCACGCCGGCAAAGCCCGGCACAACCGCCAAAGCCACGTGGCCTGCAACGATGATGATCGCGCTGCTGAACAGCACACGCTCGGAGCTGAGCACACGGTCGGCAATCCAGGAGCCCAGGATGGTCGCCAGGAACACCGCCCCGCCATAGGCACCGACAAACGCGGTAGCCGTGGTCTGGCTGTAGCCCAAACCTCCGTCGGCAACCGAGAAGTACAGGTAGATCGCCAAGATCCCCTGCATGCCGTAATACGAAAAACGCTCCCACATCTCCAAGCCGAAAAGCTGGGCGAGCGGGAGCGGATGACCGAAGAAACGAGTGTCCGCCTGGACCTCGTCAGAACTCTTTGCTGGGGTTTTCATCACCCCACCAGGGTAGAGGAAACACATGACGAGGCGCCGCTCACCATCCCGGGCACCGCACCAAGGTGCGGTGCGGCTGGGAGGCAGGCGGCGCCTCGTGAGGGTGAAGGTGCTGGTCAGGTCAGCTGTTCTTCTGTTCCCATTCGCTGCGCAGAACCTTCTTGTCGAGCTTGCCGACCGAGGTGCGGGGCAGCTCGTCGGTGATGACGATCTTGTCCGGCAGCTGCCACTTGGCAAAGCGGCTCTTGAGCACGTCAATGACCATGTCATCGGTGACTTCCTTGCCGGGGCGGGGCACAACGAACGCGACGGGACGTTCGTCGTACTTGGCATCCGGCACACCGATGACAGCGGCTTCGAGGACAGCGGGTTCGTCGAGGATGGCGTTTTCCATGTCGATCGAGCTGATCCACTCACCGCCGGACTTGATGACGTCCTTCAGGCGGTCGGTGATCTTGCGGTGACCCGACGGCAGGATGACCGCGACATCGCCCGAACGCCACCAGCCGTCCATGAAACGGTCGTCGTTGTCATCGAGCTTGTAGTACGACTCCGTGATCCAGGGGCCGCGCATGATGATCTCGCCGTTGGACTTGCCGTCGTGCGGAACATCTTCGCCTGTGGGGTCGACCACGCGGGATTCCACACCCAGCAGCGGCAGACCTTGCGCACGGCGGATGTCCCACTGTTCATCCTCCGACAGGTCATTGAGCCACGGCGGCAGCTGCCAGTTGATCGATGCCAGCGGGGACGTTTCCGTCGCTCCGTAGCCGTGGATGACATAGGCGCCGGTCAGTTCCTTGAAGCCCTTCATGAGCGCAACCGGAGGTTCTGTGGAACCTGCGATCATGCGGGTGCGCGACAGATCCGGCGGAGTGTCCAGCGAACGGAAGTACTCAAGAATCGGCGCAAACAGTGCGGGGGCTCCGTTCGTAGCGGTCACACCCTCGCGGGCAATCGCCTCGGCCACCGGACCGATATCGGTTGCCGAGAACATGCCCGGCAGCACGAGCTTCGCCGCCGCACCCATCGCAGCCTGCGGGAAGCCCCACGACAGCACGTGGAACATGGGCGTAAACGGCATAACAACGTCAGTGAAGTCGACCTTGAGGTTGCTGATGACCGCCATAGCGTGCAGGTACATGGAACGGTGCGAATAGTAGACGCCCTTCGGCCGGCCTGTGGTGCCGGTGGTGTAGCCGGCGTAGCAGGCCGTGGTCTCTTCGACCTGCTGGAATTCGTAGTCATCGCCGTGCTCTTCCGCGGCCTCAGCCAGCAGATCTTCGTAGAAGTAGGCGTTCGGCAGGTTGTGTTCAACTTCCGACGACGGCTTGTCCGTCATGATGACGAAGCCCTTGACGTAGCTGGCCTTGGCAATCGCCTCGGCGATCGGCAGGAGGGATTCGTCAATGAAGATCCACTCGACGTTCGAGTGGTTCACAACGTACTGAATGTCAGTCGGAGCCAGGCGGATGTTGATCTGCAGCATCGTCGCCGCAACACCCGGAATGCCGAAGTAGAGCTCGAAGTGGCGCAGCGAGTTCCAGTCGGCAACACCGACCATCGTGCCCGGGCCGATGCCCAGCTTGTCCAAAGCGTGCGCCAGACGGCTGACTCGCTTGCCGAAATCGGCGTACGTCGTGTTGTGCCACTGACCGTCATTCGTGCGGTGGGTGATGACCTGCTGCGGGAAGTTGTTCACCGCATGCCGCATCAGAGTGGTGGTGTTCAGCTGGTAGCTGTCACCGAGAGTCGAAGGGATTCCCTTGAGCATGTGTCCTCGCTTCCTGTGGAAACAGCGTGCCGCCGCACAGGCCGAAGCGCAGAAGCCAACCCACGTCTATGTGGGCCGACCGCTGACACACGAACTGTCCGGCGGATGGCTACTGATGAGTCTAAACCCAATGTGCCCACGATCACACAACGCGCGGGACATAATCCCGTCTGTTAAGAAACAGGATTCAGGTCAGCGGTTAGCCGAGCGGTTTTGTGAGAACCGCGAACTCGAGGTCATCGACCTTCGGCACCCCGAAGCGCTCCTGCCCGTACGGGAACGGCTCGGTTTCGCCCGTGCGCTGATAGCCGCGGCGCTCATAGAACGCAATGAGCTCGGCTCGCTTGCTGATGACCGTCATGCGCATGGAAGTTGTACCCCATTCGCGCTGCGCGAAGGATTCGGCAAACGCCATGAGCTCTTTGCCCACGCCACTGCCCTGCGCTTCCGGTGAGACCGCAAACGTGCCGAAATACGCCACACCATCGCCCTCATCCGTAAGCGTCACGGTGGCAAGAGGAGAGCGGGAGCCGGCAGGCGCCTCGTGATCCTGGGCAAAGGCGACCAGAACAGTCGAGGTGCCGAGCATCTGCTCGACCATGGGCAGGTCGACCCGCTGGCCGTCCAGGAGGTCAGCCTCCGTCGTCCAGCCGGAGCGCGAACGATCCCCGCGGTAGGCCGATTCGATAAGGTCGACCAGCGCGGGAGCGTCCGCGGGTTCGGCCTGACGGATGGTCAGGGCACTCACTTGTCGGAGTCCTTGAGAACCGCACGGTAGGCCAGGCCCGCCACCACGATGTCTTCCCAGCCCTGGCCGACCGACTTCCACACAAAGGGGCGGTCGTCCGGAATGCAAGCACCCCCAGACTTCACGATGTCACTGAACGACAGAACGTCATCCCAGCTCAAGTGGCCTTCTTCGATGGCCTGGTGAACATCGCCGGCTTCGCGCTTGCCATTGTCGATCGATTCGACGCCGACGGTCGAACGGCCCAGCAGATCGCCGGGAAGTTCGCGCGCGTTCAGCAGGTGGGAACCCATCGCCACGAGAACGGCATCATCGCGGACGTGGGCGTCCTCCAGCAGGGGCTCCGAGGCGCCGGTGGCAGTCACAATGAAGCCGGCCTGTTCGATGGCTTCGATCGCTTCGGGGCTGTTGGAGACTGCCTCCGTGAACTCGATGCCGAATTCGGCGGCCTTGGCAGCAACCCTCTGCGCCTTGCCTTCACCGCGGACGACAGCGGTCAGCGAAGTGACAGGCACCGTGGCCTGGGCGGCCTCAACGTGGGCGGCTGCCTGCGCTCCCCCACCGAAGATCACCATGTGGACGCCATCGGCGAAGCGGCGCTGCAGCACGTCCTTCACACCAGCCATTGACAGTGCGGGTGTGCGCAGCTCGGTGATCGCGGCACCATCGACAGTCGCCAGAGGCGCCTGGGTCTGGCCGTCAAACAGCAGGACGCTGCCCTGAATAGTCGGCAAGCCACGGTCGGCGTTCTCCGGGGTGAGCGTGAGCACCTTGATGCCGACGAAATCATCAGCCGCGCTGGGCATGAACAGGAACTGGCCGTTGGGAAGCTCCGCCGATGTGCGCGGCAGGCACGTATCCGGGTCATAGCCGGCACGCAGAGCTTCGCGCATGCCGTCGCGCGCCTGCGCTGACGACACCGTCGACAGCAGGGTTTCAGCATCGATGTTCAACAAGGGAACCTCCCACGGGTTTTGGCGGTGTGCTTGGGTGTGCGGGTTTTGGCGGTCGGGTTTGCATGTGCTGCTCACCACTGTAAACGGAATAAGGTGAGTGTCTCACTTCGTTGGGCCGGATGAGACGCCGCCTGTGCCCCGGGGTTCAGCCTGAGGGCGCCCCGAGGCCGCGGCCAGCCCAGCAGCGAAAGGGAAACCCATGACAGACGTCAACATCGAACACCAGCGCGACACCAAGCGCTACGTCGGATTCATCGACGGCAAAGAAGCAGGCTTCGCCGCCTACAGCGAAAACGGCACCCACCGCGACTTCTTCCAAACCGTCACCCACGACGGCTACACCGGAAAAGGCGTTGCAGGCAAGATCGTCGGGCGTGCACTCAGTGAATCCGTCCAGGACGGGTTCACGTTCACACCTTCGTGCAGCTACGTCGAGCACTACATCGAAAAGCACCCCGAATACGCCGAACACGTGAAGTGAGCGCCAGCCGAGGTGAGCTTAAGAGCGCCAGCTCAGCTCCACCTCGGCGGCTGTGTGCCCGGTGAGCACAGCGAAACCGGGCAGTGGTGTGCGGTGGTGAGCGGCGCCTCGGCAGCTGGCCAGAACAGGCGCTGACCAGCAGGCAAAACGGTCAGCCGGGCGGCGCCCTCGGGGCATACACTGGCACAGGAGCGACAAGAAAGGACGGCTCAAGCATGGACGTGCAGTCGATCATCGACAAGGTCAACACCGGACTGTTCATTGACGGGCAGTGGCGCGACGCCGAAACCGGCGACACCATCGACGTCATCAACCCCGCAACCGGCAAAGTCATTGCGAAAGTTGCCGACGGCAGCGAAAAAGACGCCCAAGACGCCATCGAAGCAGCTGGCCGGGCACAGAAATCGTGGGCTGCCACCCCACCGCGCGAACGCGGAGAAATCCTGCGCCGCGCCTTCGAGCTGCTCATGGAGAAGCAGGACGAAATCGGCGCGGTCATGACCGCTGAAATGGGCAAATCGCTCACCGAAGCCAAGGGCGAAGTCGCCTACGGCGCCGAATTCTTCCGCTGGTTCTCCGAAGAGGCCGTGCGCATCGGCGGCGACTACATGAAGTCCACCGACGGCAAGAACCGCCTCATGATCTCCAAGGAGCCGGTCGGCCCGTGCATCCTGGTCACGCCGTGGAACTTCCCGCTGGCCATGGGCACCCGCAAGATCGGACCCGCACTGGCAGCAGGCTGCACCGTTGTGCTCAAGCCCGCACAGCTGACCCCGCTGACATCGTTCATGCTTATGGAAGTGCTGGTCGAAGCCGGTGTTCCCGCAGGTGTGGTCAACGTCGTCACGTCGAGCTCGGCCCGCCGCGTGGTCACCCCGTGGATGGAATCCGGCATTGCGCGCAAGATTTCGTTCACCGGATCCACAGATGTCGGCAAGAACCTGCTGAAGCAGGCAGCCGACAACGTGCTCAAGACCTCCATGGAGCTCGGCGGCAACGCACCGTTCATCGTGTGCGAAGACGCCGACCTCGACAAGGCCGTCGAAGGTGCAATGCAGGCGAAGATGCGCAACATCGGCGAAGCCTGCACTGCCGCAAACCGCCTCATTGTGCACTCTTCTGTTGCCGACGAATTCGCCAAGCGGATGGCGGAGCGGATGGAAGCGCTCAAGGTTGGCAACGGGCTTGAGGACGGCGTTGACATCGGCCCGCTGGTTGAAGAAAAGGCACTCGACAAGGTTGCTGAACTGGTGGACGAAGCTGTTTCGGCCGGTGCTCACGTCGTGACCGGCGGTAAGCGGGTTGAAGGCGACGGGTTCTTCTACGAACCCACAGTGCTCACGAACATCCCCGCCGATGTTGCGATCAACCGCGAAGAGATCTTCGGCCCCGTTGCTCCGATCTACACCTTCGACAGCGAAGACGAAGCCATCGAAATGGCCAACGCCACCGAGTTTGGGCTTTCGTCCTACCTGTACACCGAGAACCTCGAAAAGGCACTCCGCCTGTCCGAGCAGATCGAAGCCGGCATGGTCGGGCTCAACACCGGACTTGTTTCCAACCCTGCCGCGCCTTTCGGCGGTGTGAAGGAATCCGGCCTGGGCCGCGAAGGTTCGCAGTTCGGCATCGACGAATACCTCGAAATCAAATACGTCGCCACACCCGTGGGGTGATTCGGCCTACGTGATTGCCGCCGCTGGGCGCGTCAGCTGCCGTTGGGCGCGTTAGCTGCGGCGTAAAAGTGGGGGCGGGCATCGAGCCCGCCCCCGCTTCTGTATGCAGACGCTGAAACGCTGAAGCCCCGCTCAGCCATAGATCCCTGAAACGCAAAGGCCCCGCCCGGTGTAAGAACCGGACGGGGCTTGAAGCGCTAGAACTCAAGCGCGGCGGCGGGCTGAACGCAGCCGCAGGCTAACGATCAAGCGCGGCGGCGAGCCAGCAGGTCGTTGACCTTTTCGTATGCCGCGTCTTCCGCAGCACGCGACACGGCACCCGGCTTCGCAACCTGCTTATCGGCGCGAATAGCCTTCCGGCCGTGCTTCAGAGCAGCGGTGCCGTCGTCTTCCTTCGCGGCATCGACCAGTTCGGGAACGGTGCCCTCGGCGGCGGCGAAGTGTTCAGCAGCCGATTCACGCTCAGCGGCCGAAGCAGTCGCTCCGTCCTGCGCCGCACTTTCGCCAGCCGCACGAGCCACCTTGACGTAGGTCGGCTCCGGCACCGGGCGAGGTGCAAACTCGCTGCTCGCGACAACCTCGCGCACACGCTTCTCGCCAGTGGAAACGACCGGAATTTCGCCGGTTGGGGCCTCGAGGTCAAGCACCTCGCGGCTGGGAACATCGTTACGGCGCATGGAGCTTGCCGCCAGACGACGCACGCGCTCCGCACGAGTTTCGCGAGCCGCACCGCTGCGGTTCGACATGAGTTTCGAAACGGACGAGGTGCCGCTCGTCTGCCCCTTCTGGGCTGGCACCTGCGGGGTGACCTTTACGGAGGGCGCTTCAGCGGTGGCGGCAGGCGCGGCAGGTTCGGACTTCGCGGCGGGAACCTTCGCAGCCGGGGCAGGCTCAGCAGCCTTCGCCGCCGGAGCCGCAGCCACAGGCGCAGCAGAAGAAGCCACCGGTGCCGAGCGGCGCGCAACGGCACCTTCCGACGCTTCGCCGTTGATGGCGATGACAACCAGCACGCAGCTGAGCGCCATAGCCGCGCTCAGAACGGGAACCGCCCAGGTCAGGGCCGTGAACAGAGCAAAGAAGAACGTGACGATCGTTGCCAGACCGAAGAACAGAACACCAACGCCGAGAGCGCGACGCACATTCCGCGTGTCCACGCCGGCACCAACCTCAGCACCACCGTGTGCACCGTCAACTGCAGCTTCACGGGTCGGGGCAGCATTCTGCGCGCCGCGTGCAGTCTCCTGCGGGCCGCGCGTGGGCGATGAGCTGTGTGAATTCATAGATGTGTCCGTCCGGCGCCGATTTCGCTGATCATCCAAAACACAACAATATGCACACCCAATGTCGGATTGGGGATGCATCGCGGTGTGTCTGTCACATTGTCAGCGTCCACTCATTTTCCCTGCCCGAGGCGCCCTCCAGAAACCCACTCCCCTCACCTGTCGAGGGACTCAATTCCCGAGGCGCCCTCCGGCCGCCGACCACACTTCACGTCAGGCCAGGCTCACCTCCCGCCCCACCCGCGGTCACGGATGTAGGCGTTGGCGAGCCCAGTCGGCACCTCGTCAGCAAGAAGCGCGTAGGAACGGTGGTCCGCCCAGTTGCCCGCGATGTGCATGTACCCGCGGCGCACACCTTCAAACCGGAAGCCGAGCTTCTCAACCACCCGCAGGCTCTTGCTGTTTTCGGGACGAATGTTGATCTCGACGCGATGCAGCCCCAGGTCGAAGAAGCAGGCGTCGGCGGTCATTGCCACGGCCAGCGGCATGAGTCCACGGCCGGCAAGACGCGAATCGATCCAGTAGCCGATCTGCACTGAGCTGATCGACCCCCACTGAATACTCGACGCAGTGACCTGCCCGCGGAAGCTGCCGTCCACCTCGAGAGCGAACGGCAACGCCACACCCCGTCTGGCCTGGGCGTTCAGTGCGCGCCGCATGGAATGGAAGGCTGCGCGCTCTTTGCGGAGGGCGGCCTCGAGTTCGGTGCCGTAACGCCCCTCGTCAGAACCGGACGCTTCCCCTGCCAAGGCACCACCCCGTATGTCCACACCGGGCAGGGTTGCGTCCCAGGGCTGGAGCCAATCGCGATTAGCGACCCTGACCTCGGCAAACTTTTCAGCATCAGCGCGTTTCAGCGGCCGCAGAATCACACCCTGCGACCCGGTCAGCCGCATCGGCCACCATGGAACACCCACACCAAACACACCCAGGAGCTGCGCTTAGGCGTCACCTTCATCGTCAGGGGTGACGGGTCGGGGCATCTGGAGGATCGAGGCGCCGCCGGGCTGGTCATCATCGGCACCTTTGTCTTGTGACTGACCGCGCTGCGGGCCGCCCCAGCCGCGAGAGCTGCCGCGCGAACCGCCTCGGGAACCAAAACCACCCGACGGCCCACCCGGCACGGTGCCGTTATCACGCTGATCCAACAAATCCGCGTACAGCGGCAGGATTTCGGACATGACGGAAGCTGCGACCGCCTCGTCAGCGGGCAGGGCAATGGCGAGAGTCGTGCCGACCCAGCCGACCCACGGGGCCGTGAACAACACGTGGTTCGCGCCGTGCCGGCGAGCCGAATCAAAGATGATCGCCTGCAGCCCCGGCAGCGGAGTGTCGGTGAACTGCGACAGCGCACCGGCCACGTCCATGCTGTCGTCGGCGCTCAGCCCGCCAACCAGCACCAGGAGATCCGCCGAATCGGCAAAGGCATCACACAGCGGGCCGACTCCGGCGACATCGGGCAGGAGCGCCTCGAGGGCGTCGAATCCGGCACTGTCGAGCTCCTCGTGGACGGCGGTCGCGGCCTGTGCGGCCAGCGAATCACCACCGAGCGGAGCAACAGCCGCGCTTCTGCGCGGCGGCTGCCATTGACCTGCGGTCATCGGAGAACCTCCCGGTTGTCATTGCGAGACATGGGTGCAGCTGCACCCAGTGAATCACACAGGTCAGTCAAGCCCAGCCACGTAGCCGCGCAGCCAGCTGTTGAGATCTTCCGCCAGGTCATCGCGACGGCCGGCCAGAGTGACAACAGCCTTGAGGTAGCTGAGCTTGTCGCCGGTGTCGTAGCGATCACCGGAGAACACAACGCCGTAGACGCCGTTGGACGAAGGGTCCTCGGCCAGCGTCTGCAGAGCATCCGTCAGCTGGATTTCGTTTCCACGCCCGGGAGGGGTCTTGGCCAGCACGGGGAAGATTTCGGGCGCGAGAACATAACGGCCGATGACCGCGTAGTTCGACGGAGCTTCGTCTGCGGCGGGCTTTTCGACCAGACCGGTGATCTTGACGGCCGAATCGGCGTCAACACCGTCAATGGCAACATCTTCAACAGCCGCGCAGCCGTACAGGCTGATGTCTTCCTGCGGGACTTCCATGAGTGCGACAACCGAACCGCCCGTGGCTTCCTGCACCTTGATCATGGTCGGCAGAATGGGGTTGGCCTCATCGATGAGGTCATCGCCCAGCAGCACGGCAAACGGTTCGTCACCCACGTGCTGTTCGGCCTTGAGAACAGCGTGGCCCAGACCCTTGGGGTCGCCCTGACGGACGTAGTGGACATCCGCGAGGCTGCTGGCCTTCTGCACCTTTTCCAGCTTGGCGTCATCGCCCTTTGCACGCAGCGTTTCTTCCAGACCGTCAACACGGTCGAAGTGGTCCTCCAGCGGGCGCTTGTTGCGTCCGGTGATCATGAGGACATCGTTCAGCCCCGCATCGACAACCTCTTCAACCACGTACTGGATGGCAGGCTTGTCGACCACCGGCAGCATTTCCTTCGGGATGGCCTTCGTGGCCGGAAGGAAACGGGTGCCGAGTCCCGCAACGGGGATAACAGCCTTGCGGACTTTTCGCTCTGGGTTCTTCATGCCGGTCATTCTAAGCTGTGTCAGATGAACGGAAGGTGAGCAAAAGTGAGCAGTCCCGCCGACGAGCCCAACGACACGACGAAGCACTCAGACAAAACCGCCCTGCGCGCCGAGGTGCGAAAAATCCGCAGGTCAAGAGCCCACGAGGCGGAGGTCACAGGGACTGCGCAGGTCACGGGGGCTGCGGGTTCAGCTGGTACCGCACGTGAACGGCTGACCCGAGCTCAGGAGCAGCTGGCGAATACTGCCTCGGAACTCATCGCCGACCGGCCTGCCGTTGTCGCCTACGCGGCACTGCCCGGCGAGCCCAACCTCGATCCTGCACTGAACGCCTACATGAGCCGCGGCGGCACCGTGTTCCTGCCCGTGACTCACCCGAACGAGCCACTCAGCTGGGGTCGTGCACCCGGCACGATGGACCTCCCACCGCAGGGCAAATGGCGTATCCGCGAACCCCGCGAAGAGCTCACGACTGAACAGCTGGCCGAACACCTCGTCACCCTGGCCCGTACGGCCAGCCGGAATCGGGCAGGGGACCCGGGCGGCACCTCGGGAGTGCTCCCCCAGGGGCGCCCGCGGGCCCCGCTCGTGCTGGTGCCCGGCTTGCGATTCGGCGCCGACGGCACCCGGCTGGGCAACGGCGGCGGGTTCTACGACCGGACGTTCGGGCCGCGGGGCGCGGCTCCTGCTCTGGCTCACGAGGTGCCGCTCACCGGCGTCTGCTTCTCCTGGGAATTCGGGGGTCACCTGGGGGCAGAAGATTGGGATCTGGCCGTCGGATCGGTGCTGACCGAGAACGGACTGCGGGCCGCCGAATAGCGTGGTGGGTGCGGCGTGAGGCTGGTGCGGGCGCGGCGTCAGGCTGGCGAATTGTGCGCATGCGCGGCTGGTTATACTTTCTGCGTCGGTCACACGGGCCGCAGCGGCCCACCGCCAAGGAAAGAACACATGCCCACGTACTCCTACGCCTGCAAGAACTGCGGTCACAGCTTCGACATCCACCAGGGTTTCAACGACGACGCCCTGACCACATGCCCCGAATGTGGGCAGGAGCAGCTGCGCAAAGTGTTCGGCTCGCTCGGAGTGTCGTTCAAGGGCTCGGGGTTCTACCGCAATGACTCGCGCAGCTCATCCGGCGGAGGTTCCGGGGAGTAAAAGCGCGTTTGAGCGCGGCGGGTCCGGGCAGCAGCGCTGCGCGACTGTAGGTCACAGAGACCGGCTGACTCGCGACTGTAGGTCACAGGCGCCGGGTGCCGCCGGACTATAGGTCACAGTTGCTGTTTTCGCCGCGTGTCGGCCTCTGAGCGAGCACACACTGGAGGCATGTCTGAACGCCTTGCCTCTCTGCGCCGAACAGTGCGAGCGCACCGAATGGTCCTCGCCCCGCTGTTGGTGGGACTTGCCACGCTGATCGCTGTCTGGGCTGTCATCCCCCAGACGTCTGGCAAACCCGTCGTGGTTGCTGCCAAAAGCCTTGCGGCAGGAGAGGAAATCACGTCGGCCGATCTCGACGTCCGCACCTATCCTCCAGCTCTCATTCCCGACAGCGCGCACAATTCCATTGACGCGGTGATCGGGGCGCACGCTGCCGGGGCTCTGTCTGCTGGCACTCCTATTACGAATGATTCCCTGCTTGAAAAGGGCACCGCACCGGAAGGAACAGTCCTGGTGCCGGTGCCCGCGGCAGACCCGGCGGCAGCTTCGATAATCCAAACCGGCAACAGAGTGCGCATCTATTCAGCGCAGAGTGACGGTTTCGGTGAGGCTGCAGGGTTCGACACGGTGGCAGGTGCGGATGCAGGTGCACAGGGCGGCGCCGCGGACGAAAACAGCGGGAAGAACGGCGGCGGTGCTGGTAGTTCAGGTGCGAAGGATCTTGCGAAGAACGATTCCGTAGTTGTGCAATCAGCCGTGGTTACGGGTGTGTCGCGCCCATCCGGTAGCGCATTTGATGACGGCAAACTCGTTCTGACTCTGGCTGTCACGCCGGATGAAGCGGCCCGACTTGCAATGATCCCGCCGGACATGCTGAGCTTCGCAATCGTGCAGTGACCGGCTGGTGACGGGGCCTGCGGTGTCAGCGGGGCCCTGTGAGGTTGGCGGTGAGCACTCTTTCGCTCCGAAAATACAACCCCATTTGCTCGCTTGAACAGGACGAGGGTCACAAAAAGCGCTGTTCTTGTGACAGATTGCACGCGGCGAAGGGATGAAACCCTGTAAACTCGGCCGATTTTCAGCCTAAACTTAAAGAGTATCTGTCTCGAGCAGTGTCCTGTTCGGAAACCAGGACTGCGAAAGGGAAAAACAATGCTCAAAGGCTTCCGCGATTTTATTCTGCGCGGCAATGTTGTTGAACTGGCAACCGCTGTCATCGTCGGTGCTGCGTTCACCGCAATTGTCGAAGCGATCTCGACCAAGCTCATCCAGCCGATGCTGGCCGTTGCAGGCCCGCCGGACATGGAGGGCCTCGGCTTCGAAATCGTCTCGGGCAACAAGGCTACGTTCATGGACTTCGGTGCTGTTATCACCGCGGCCATCAACTTCATCATCGTTGCAGCGATCGTCTACTTCGTCATCATCGTTCCGATGAACAAGCTCAACAGCCTGCGCAACACCGGCGAACTCGAAGACGAAGACGTTCCGCCCACGCAGGAAGAACTGCTTGCTGAAATTCGCGACCTGCTTGCCGGCCGCTCGCTTGCCGGCGACGCGACCGAAGAAGGCAACAACGTGAACTTCGACGACGGTTCGAGCTCCTCGCCCCGTCACTGAGGTTGAGGATCAGCGCTGAGCGCTGACACCTGAATCACATGCTGATGCCCCGAGCACAATGCTCGGGGCATCAGCATTTTTGTGTTCGCAAAGATATGTCGAGGCTGCATCCCACCCCGCCCCACGCCTTAGCAACAAATCCACGCCTTAGCAGTTGCGGCTAAAGCGAAGATCCCGGCTAAAGGGAGTCTCGCTGTGGCAAAAGCGTGGATTCATTGCTAACGGGAGTATTTACGGCTAAGCCGCAGATTCCGTCTAACGGGTGGATTAGTTGCCAACGGGAATTTTTCCCCGCCTCCACACCCAAAACCACGAGGTGCCATCCCCGCCAGACCCGGACCTCCACCTCGTGCCCCGCCTGCAGCAGCTTCCCAACACCCACCCCACGCCTTAGCAACAAATCCACTCCTTAGCAGTCACTGCTAAGCCGCAGATACCGGCTAAAGGGAGTCTCCCTGCGGCAAACGGGAGTATTTACGGCTAAAGCGAAGATCCCGACTAAAGGGAGTCACGCGGCGGCTAAAGCGCAGATTCCGTCTAACGGGTGTTTTTCTTGGCTGAACGAGGTGAGAACTGCTGAAAACAACGAGGTGCCATCCCAGCCAGACCCGGATGTCCACCTCGTGCCCCGCCTGCAGCAGCTTCCCAACACCCACCCCACGCCTTAGCAACAAATCCACTCCTTAGCAGTCACTGCTAAACCGCAGAAACCGGCTAAAGGGAGTCTCGCAGCGGCAAACGGGAGTATTTACGGCTAAGGCGCGGATCCCGGCAGACGGGTGTTTTTGTGGCTAAGGCGCGGATTCCATCTAACGGGTGTTTTTCTTGGCTGAACGAGGTGAGAACTGCTGAAAACCACGAAGTGCCAACCCAGCCAGACCCCGACGTCCACCTCGTGCCCCGCCTGCAGCAGCGTCCCAACACCCACCCCACGCCTTAGCAACAAATC
>NZ_KV789351.1:162529-178786 GCF_001807555.1 Brevibacterium sp. HMSC08F02
AGCAACAAATCCACGCCTTAGCAGTTGCGGCTAAGCCGAAGATCCCGGCTAAAGGGAGTCTCCCTGCAGCAAACGGGTGTTTTTGTGGCTAAAGCGTGGATTCGCTTCTAACGGGAGTTTTTGTGGCTAAGGCGCAGATTCCGTATAACGGGTGCGCCGAAGCACGATCCCACCCCGCCCTGCTGATTCAGCAACAAACAGAGGCGGTCGTCAGCGGGATTTTGGTGCCCAGTGGGGTGGGCGATCGGCCAACAGCCTGTCGTCATTCGACCCGCCAGCACTCTGACCCGACTCATTGCGCACAGTGCGCAAGTACGCAGCCTTCGCCGCGGCAATGCGAGCCTGACGTTTGGCCTCGTCAGCGGCGCTGCGAGTCACTGTGCTGCGCTTTGCCTCGCCACGAGGTTCCTCGCCGCGCTCCGCCGCGCCCGCGGCCAAATCCGCACGAGGTGCCGCACCACAAACGTTGTCGTCACCTGAGTGCGACTCGCCTGAAGAACCTTCAGTCACGACACACACTCAGGCCCGGTCAGCTGCATCCGCGCTGACCGACCCGGCATTCCCGCCGGACTCAGACTCTTTGCCAGCGTCATCGTCTTCACGCAGACCAGCGTCAATCAGATCAGCATCACGCAGCAGACCCGTGTCATACGCCGGCATCACCTGATCTTCAACTGCCGCTTCGGGCGAAGCGCTCAGCGACGCCGCCTGCTCGGTTGGGGTCTGCGGCTGAGCCGCAGCCGACTGTGCCTGCGCACCCGCAGCCTCACCCGGCTGCCCATCAGCACCAGCCGGACCGGCACCTCGACCGTCGGCGCCATCAGCCGAAGCCCCAGCCTCAGCCTCAGTCGCAACCTCAGCCGAAGATTCAGCCCTCCGCAGAGCTTCAGGGTCTTCTTCTGCAGCGATGTCAGTCCACGCCTGGTAGATCCGGTCGGTCTGGCCCTGCGGGTCAATAAACGCGTCTGTCGACCACACGCGCAGGAACGTCCAGCCGCGGCGAGCGAAGCTCAGCGGACGCAGGCGCTCACGCTCACGCAGCGACGGCGAGGTTGTGTAGTCCAGCCCGTCGGCTTCGACCGCCAGCACCATGCGCGAACCGGCCTGCGAAACAAGCGGCACCGCAAGATCCAGCCCACCGTAGTTGTCGACAGGCTCCAGACCCTTAGCGTGCAGACGCGCAGAAAGATCAGCCATCAACGGTGAGCGCCCCCGCTCATCCTGCGATTTCTCAATGAACGACGAACCCGACCGAGCCGCCTCAAACAGCACCGGCAGCAGCGCCGAACCGTGCCGCAGCCTGGACCGATCAAACTCGTCCGGGTGGAGGCACGAAACAACCGTCAACCGCTGCTTAGCCGGCGTGACCGCCGCAGCGAGCACCTTCTGCCCGCCCGGCTGCGCGAGCTCACCGAAGCTGTACAGCATCCGGCCGGCCAGAGTGCGACCCCAGCCGACGGTGAAGATCACCGCATCGCGCGACAGCGTCTGCGCACGGTAAGCATCCGTGATGACGAACGGCTCATCGCCCTCATCCGAGAAGAACGCCTTGAGCTCCGGATAGCGCGGCATCTGGCGGGCAACCGCAAGCGCAATCCTGCGCGCATGCCACGGGGTGAGCGCAATAACGCCCAGCGTCTGCTCGGGACTGGTGCGCGCATGCTCGAAAACAAGACGCACCACCT
This sequence comes from Brevibacterium sp. HMSC08F02, assembly GCF_001807555.1. Taxonomy (NCBI): domain Bacteria; kingdom Bacillati; phylum Actinomycetota; class Actinomycetes; order Micrococcales; family Brevibacteriaceae; genus Brevibacterium; species Brevibacterium sp. HMSC08F02. The sequence goes on from NZ_KV789351.1 coordinate 164,215, forward strand.
CGGCAACCTCAACATCGGGGCTTTCCACCTGGCCGGTAGCCGAATCCGGGCTGCCCTCTCCCCCGTCCACGTGAATGAACGCAAGACCCGTGGACGCACCCGCATCCGCAATCGGCAGGGACACGAGCTTGTCGTCGTAGATGACATCGTTGAGCAGACCCGCAATCTCCTGCGGAACCACCCTGTGATTCGTGTGCAGACGCAGCCTGGGCACCACCGGGGTGAGTGCTTCGAACACGCTCAGGCCAGCTGATTCGGGCTGTGTGCCGGTCCGCCGCTGTGCAGCCACGGAGAACTCCGTGGGCCCCAGCAGCTTGTCGTCACCCAGGGCCAGCGTGTGCTTGGCCAGCGCGATCGGCACGAGCGCTTCCGGCACCGACACCCGCGCGGCATCGCCGATGATCACGGTGTCGAACAGAGCCCGCTCCACCAGGGCCGGGTCCGTGCCGAACTCGCCGGAGAACTCGTCTTCGAAAGTCTCGCCATCCGGGCTGGCGCCGTCTGCCGGGTTGGTCGCTTCTTCTGCACCCTCAGCAGTTCCCGAGGTGCCATCACTCGAGGTGCCCTCGGCACCTGGTTCTTCTGCCTTGTTTTCCGCACCCGAGGTGCCGCCTGCCCGGTCACTTTCCGGCACCTGGGCAAGGGCCTCACCAAAGGTGTCGGGGACGCTCACCGGGCTCATCATCCACACCGGCGCCGAAGCCAGCAGCACGTGCGGGGCTCCGGCGGCCAGGCGGCTGAGGTTCAGCCCCTCGCCCAGCAGCTCTTTACGCAGCAGGGCCGCTTCTTCCGGGTAGTCCGCAATGGCTTGCTGCCAGGCTTCAGCACGCGCATAGTGCAGGCGCGATGCTCCAGCGGACACAAACGCCGCATCCGTGCGGCGGAAATCAGCGGCCAAGCGGTGCAGGGCGTCGCCGTCGTGTTCGCCGACCTGCGGGTCAGCCGCCGCCATCTGCTGCAGAACCGTCGCCCAGTAGGCCAGATCGAATTCACTGCCGACTTCCTCCGGGCGCACACGGCGACTGCGCAGGTCGTACAGCAGTTCGCGCATCCCCGCAGCTTCGAGGTCACGGCGCAGACCGGTGCGGCGCGGAAGGTCGTCCAGAGCGGCTCGGTCATCAGCCATGGCAGCAAGGCGCGCTTCGAGTTCCCCGATGTGCATCGCATCGAGGTCTCCCCCGTCCGGGGTGTCCGCCAGGATTGGGGCAAGAGAGTCAAGATCCGCGGCCACGCGGTCAAACAGATCCGATACTTCCGTCAGGTTCGACGGCAGGCTGGGAATGTTGGGCCGGCCGGTGATCCGCTCAGTCTGCTGCAGCTGATCCCGCAGCGTCTTAAGCCCTTCGTGCACGTCGACATCAGCCAGTCCGCTGCGCACAAGGGAACGCGCGTGGCGCTTGAGTTTGCCGCGCTCAAAAACACCCATATCAACGTTGTGATCGCGGCGGTATTCAACCGAACCGGTCGCGTCAATCAGCAGGTCGAGATCTTCGCGGTAGGCCTCCGGCATGAACGTGCGCATGCTGCTGTCAATCGAACGCAACAGCGCCAGGCTGTCGGCCCATTCGGCCATCGTCCAGCCGGCGGTCACACCGGATTCTTCCAGCGCGGTGCGCATCATCCGGGTGAGCTTCGGCAGAGCGTCAACACAGCGTTCAGCCGTCACACGCGCCTTTTCTGCCTGCGCGGCAGTGTCGAAGCGCGCGCCAAACCACACGGTGTCCTCAACACCGAGGGTGAATTCGCCCAGCTTCGCCAACTGGACCAGCTGGCTGCGCAGCTCGGAACGCTGCGCCTGCGACATGCGCATAACGCCAACCGGCAGACGCACCTCGGTGCGCGGGCTGTTCTCAGCAGAGGTCAGATCCGCCAGGTGCTCCATCGTCGAGTACACCGAAATGCCCCACGGACGGCGCGGTTCGTGCAGCGATTTGGCGTGCTTCGTCAGCTTTTTACGCTGCTTGCGCAGACGTGAAACAAGATCGTCGATGTCCGGTTTCGCAGCCTTTTCCGCCTGCGAAATCATGGCGATCAGCTGCTTCTTCACCGCCGCACGACTGCGACGCGCATCCACCACAAAGCCCGCCAGCCCGGCGGACGCGAAACGATCCCGGTAGTCATCCAGCGTGTCGGAGTCATTGGCCACAAACAGGCTGGGCCGACCGGCAAACGCCAAACTCGTTGCCGCGGCAACCGCCACCTGCGTGGCACCCGTGCCAGCGGGAGTATCAACCGCCGCGCTCGAGCGCTCCATGATCGCGTTGACAACCGCCTGCTGGTCGCCATCAACATCAAGCGCCAGGAACTCATCGCGCGGGTCGCGGTCTTCCAGGGGCCGAATGGCCAGCCGCCGTGCGGCACCGCGCTGGCTGTCCTCGGTTTCGCTGGGGCCGGTTTGGGTGGTGCCGGCTGGGCTTTGCTCAGCCGGGCCAGGCTTCACGGCCCCTTCCCCACCGGCAGCTTCAGCTGCGGAATCCGCGGAAGAGGTGAGCGGCGCCTCGTCAGCTTCCGAAGGTGAGGTTTCTGAACCGGGTGCCGAGCCATCGGCACCGCGCTGGCCGGCAATGCCGACATCCTGCGTCCCAGCTGACACGGAAGCGCTCAAAGAGGCGATCAGGGTGTCCGCGCTCGAGGCGGTATCGACGGTCCGCTTGCGGCCTTCCTCTTCATCAGTCGAACCGGCCTCATCAGGGGTGACACCGCCGCTGAGCAGCGGGACGGTGTCGTTCTTGGGGGAAACTTCGTCTGGGGTGTCTGCGGGCGGGATGCCAGAATCGGTGTTGTCGGATGCCTCGTCGCTTTCAGCCTTTTCGGCGTCGAGAACAGCCTGGGCCATGCGCGCAAGAATCGGGTGGTCCTGCGGAATGTCGGCGGAGCCAATAGCCGATGCCACATTCGCGAAGGTCGACACGAACAGGCTGTACTCTGCGGTCAGACCGGGATAGTCAACAGTGGCTTCGCGCACCCGCTCAAGCACCGGGCGGGCATCAAAGCGGCGGGGACCGCCCGTGGACTCGAGCCATTCGTCAACATCAACCTCAATGCCCAACTCAGAGCGCAAGAACGCAACAAAAGCGGGGTTGATTGAGATCGTGTCGTCAAGAGTCAGCTCAACGTCGTCCTCACGCCGGCCGACAGGGCGGATCTCAACCCGACGCAGAACCAGCGGTGCGTGCACCTGCTGGCCCGAACCGGACAAACGCTGGGTAAAGCGCACAGCGCCAATAGCGAGGTAAGCGGCAGAAAAGCTGCGTTCAATCCGCAGTTCACGGGCCTTTTCGGCAATTGAACGGGCACGGCGACCCGCATCCTGCCGCTGCTGTTCATCGCGGATGAGGCTGGTCAGGCGCGTGGGCCTGCCGGCCATGAGCTGCGCAATGCCGGACGGGTGGGCAGTCGAAAGATCAAGAGAGCCATCGCGGGACTCTCGGTACCGCAGCATGGTGTCACGCCCGCCGAGTTTTTCGGCACGCGCTGTCCATTCAGCGAAGACGTCGCTGATTCCCCTCTGCGTTTCTGCTTGATCTGCCACGCATCCACCCTAACCGCCTAAGCGCGCGAAACCCCCTAAGCCGCAAAGCGTGGCGGGCTCAGGGGGCGCGCAGCAGCGTCAAGCGCTGGTCGTGTCAGACGGTGCGGCGGTCAGGCGGCGCGGCGTTTGCGAACCGAATCGTAGATCGTGCGCACAATGATCACGATGATCAGCGCACATCCCACGTAGCCGACGGTTCCGTAGATCTTGTCGACCAGAACGCTGAATGGCAGGAAGCCACAGGCGATCAGCGCAATACAGATGACGACAGTGACAACAACGTTCCACTTGCGCGGAACAAAGCCCATCACCTGATTCTTCACAACCCAGTACAGCGGGGTCGCGGTCGAATAGATGCCCAACATGACAACAACGGCGAAGGCCACGCCAACAGCCGGGTGGATCGTCTGCCCCAGAGCCAGGGTCGGAACTTCCTTGTCGAGCGCCAGCGTGAGGTTGGTCAGGATGGCCAGGGTGATCATGAGAACACCAATGCCCAGACCCAGGCCGCCGAGAGCGCCGGCAATCCCCGCCTCGCGCGTGCTCGTAGCCTCCTTGCCCAGCTGCGAGAAGAACACCATGCCCAACAGAATGTTGAAGCTGACGTACAGAACCGCAGACCACGCGAAGTGGCCCGTGATCTGCGCGCTCTGTGCCGCCTCGGGAAGGCTGCCGAAAATCGGCTGATTGCCCAGCTCGCCGAAGTCGCGCACAAAGATGATCGTTCCGACAACCACCGTGAATGCAATGATGACCGGGCCAATGGTGCCGATGATGTCCACCAGACGCTCCAGGCCGGCCAGAACGGTGGCCAAGCCCAGCAGGCCCATGCCGACAATACCGATCCAGTTGGGCAGACCGGTCAGCTCGTTGAGCACCGCACCCGCACCGGAGACCATGATGACGGCAACAGAGAACGAGTACAGAACGGCAAACCACTCAAGCACCGTGCCGAGGAAACGGCCCACGTAGTAAGTGAACACCTCGGAAGACAGTTCCAGCTGCAGTTCGTGGCCCTTGCGCATAATGAGCGCACCGACGGTCATGAACAGCAGAGTCGAAATGACACCGCCCAACATGCCCACAATCCCGAAGGACGCGAAGAACTGCAGGGTCTCCTGACCCGTCGCGAAACCAGAGCCGATGAGGTACGCGATCGACGCACCCGCATAACGGCCGACGTTCGTCCAGCGGACCTTTTTCGAATCCGCTTTGACGGTCGTTGCATTGGCCTTATCACCGCTGCCGCCGGCAGCAGAATGGGAATCGGCTGCAGACTCAGCCATGGGCATCTCCTTGTGTACGTCTTGGAATCACATTGCGGGCGCAGCGTTCAGCGCCAAAAGTCCGACCACACAGGTTAACCGACTGTCGCATTCATCACTCTCAGCATCCGGAATCGGCACTCAGGGATCTCAGCTTCCGGCCCCCAGGAGAAGGTCGGCGCCCGCAGGAGCGGCACCTCGTACACTCCACCGAGCACTCCCCCTGCCCGCAGGAGCGGCACCTCGTACCTTGCGCTCCCCGTCATCACCGGGAGGTCCCCTGCCCGCGGGAGCGACACCTCGTACACCCCAGCAACAGAAAAACACCCCTTAGCAACAAAAACACCCGTTAGCCGTAAGCAGACTCCCCTTAGCCGGGATCTGCGGCTTAGCAACAACTGCTAAAGCGCAGATTCGTTGCTACCCGGTGGTAGCCGCCTGGAGGGTGCGAGCGCGGAAACCCCACCACCCCACCCACGAGGTGGAGGTTCCCTGCCCGCAGGAGCGGCACCTCGCACTGAGCCCGAGGTGGAGGTTCCCTGGCCACGGGAGCGGCACCTCGTACCGGGGTCAGGTGAGGGTGGGGACACCGCGGTGTCATTCGCACCTGCGATGTCCGCTAAACTGTTCCGCGTTGCCCCCGTAGCTCAGGGGATAGAGCACCGCTCTCCTAAAGCGGGTGTCGCAGGTTCGAATCCTGCCGGGGGCGCCGCGGAGCGAACTCTGCTCTGGTGGTCAAAAACTCGAGGAATCCATGCCGGATTCCTCGAGTTTTTGCACGTGAGAGCAGAAGGGCGAGCGGTCAGCTTTCCTTTTCCACGTACGGGTGTTCTGGCGTCGAGCACAGCTGACCGTGGTAGCCGCGGCAGAAGTACTCCTTGCCCGCTTCGAGCTTCATGTCCTTGAACATGTAGCCCACCGGCACCAGGTAGAAGCCCTTGTCCTGCAGGCCGGAGAAGATTCTGGGCGAAGCATCGACCGACGTCGGGTGAATGGCGTGCAGCAGCACAATCGAGCCCGGCTTGGTGTTCGACAGAGCCACCTGTGTTACGTAGTCGGGGTCGCGGTGCTGCCAGTCGAGGGTGTCGACATCCCACATGATGAGTGCCTTGCCGTGGTCGGTCTTCACACCACCGGCCTTCTTGGCCTTGCCACCGGCCGTCGGCTGTTCAGAACTGTTCTGGTCCGAACTGTCGCCCGACGGATTTCCAGCCGGCGATTCATTGCTCGTGGGCGCGCCGCTGCGTTCAGCCTGCCCCGTCGGTTCGGCGGTTGTCTTCGCACCAGCTGATTCGCCGAGTGTTCCGTCACCCTGCGTCACTGTGTCCAAGCTCTTGTTCGAAGCGCCGTAGGGCGGACGCAGCATGGTCGGGTACTCACCAATCGCGTCGTACACAGCCTTGTCGGTCTTGTCGATCTCCGACTTCTGCTTGTCAGCCGACAGCTTGCTCAGAACAGGGTGCGTGAACGAATGGTTTTCCATTTCGTGGCCGGCTTCGTACAGCAGACGCGTATTCTCCGGCAGATTCTCCACATTGCGCCCAATTTCGAAGAAGGTGGCACGCACCTTCGCTTCGTCAAGCGCATCGCCCAGGCGTTTGGTCAGCGCTTCGTCAGCCGGGCCATCGTCATAGGTGATAGCCGCACACGGCAGAAGTGCGCACGTGAAGTCAGGCAGGTACGGGTTTTCCTTCGCCTCGATGGTCAGGCCCTTGCCCAGCACCCCGGCGAGGTTCTTCCCGGATTCACTGAGCTTGTCGTCACCGGCTTTCTCACCGCCGACGGAGATCTTGTCGCCTGCAACAGCAATCTCGCCCTCGACACCTTCAGCCTTGATCGAATCAATCGGCTCAGTGGCGTTGTTCTTGGTATCCGTCAGAAACTGCTGACTGGTGGTGGTGCCGCCCGCACGCACATCCAGCTGGGTAACGAGGAAATCGCCACCAGCACCGACGATGTGGGACTCCACGCTTGCTGCCGAACCACCACTGCCATCACTACTGTCCGCAGCACTGGTCGGCTGTGAAGCAGCCTCTCCCCCGGCTTCACTGGACTCACTGCCAGCAGTGCTGTCCGCGCCGCCCGCGCCGCCAGCACTGCCCGCATCAGAGGCTTCCGCGCTTTCACCCTCAGCCGACAGACCGTCGAGCGCAAGGTATTCGGCTTCGTCCCAGCGCTTCTCCGGTGCAGTGACCTCCGGCTGGAAGGCCTTGCGACCCTTGAACGCGCCAGCTTCCTCCAGCGCTTTCAGAGCAGCTTCTTCCAGTGCCTCGTTCAGCGATTCCTGGCCCGGAATGCCGAACAGATTGACCGAAGCCTCCTGCGTCTGCACCGCGTAGCTGCGCAGGAGCCCCGGAAGTTCGTCCTTCACACGTTCGGCGGGGATCGTCACATCGTCCTGCGAAACTTGGGCTCCCGGCTTGTCACCGCCTTTGATGGCGCAGCCGGTGAAGATAAGCGAGGCCGCAAGAATGCAGCCAACAGAAGAAAAGCGCACAGCAAGTCCTACTGAAAATGGAGTATTGGGGACAGGAGTAACTGTACTCCTCGAAACTGAGACAGCCGACGGGGCTTCTGCCAGTCGGCTGTCCTTTTGCGCTCGCATCGCTCAGCTGAAAGCGCTCAGCTGAGCGATGCGACGACGTCAGTCGCGCTTCACGCTGACCACCATGGTCGGGCAGTGCGAGTACGGCAGCACCGACTGTGAGGTCGAACCCAACAGCAGACCGGCAAAACCACCGCGGCCGCGTGTGCCGACCACCAGGATGTCCGCCGTGTCAGACGCACGGACCAGAGCTTCTGAGGGCTGGCCGTCCAGCAGCATCCAACCGACCTCAAGATTCGGGTGCTTTTCGCGTACAGACTTGCACGCGGCTTCGAGCTTGTCGGTTCCGCGCTCAACGAACTTCTTGAGCTCTTCCGTGCTGGGCAGCCATTCCGGACCGACGATCGAGGTGGTGATGACCCCCATGACGGTCAGCGGAGTGCCGCGTTCCTCGGCAAGTTCGGCAGCCTTCCACAGCGCGGGCGATTCCTTGCCCATGGCGTCGACACCCACAACCACGCGGCCTTCAAAGTTCGGCCCTTCGATCGTTTCGGATTCTTCGTCGAACTGGAAGTGCGTACCAGCAGAGTCAGCCAACGGGAATGACGACGTCTGCTTGGGCGCACGCACCTGATCTTTCGACCAGCCGACGGGCACCACGATCGTCGGGCAGTGCGAGTGAGCCGGCAGTGCGGAGGACACCGTACCCAGCAGGCGGCCGGCAAAACCACCGCGGCCACGCGAACCGACAACAGCCAGCGACGCCTGCGCGGATTCGTCCACCAGAACACCCGCCGCGTCGCCGATCTCGATGACTGCTTCGACCGAAACACCGGCGCTCTTGACCTTTTCGGCCGCGGACTTCAAAGATTCGGTGACTGCTGCACGCACGGCGGAATCGTCAATCGGCACATACGAAACGTCGATTGTCGCCGCGGCGACCGACGGGATTGTGTACGCGCCGACCAGTCGGATGGAACGGCCGGTGGCTTTCGCTTCGCTGACCGCGAAGTCGAGGGCATTGAGGCTCGCGTCGGAACCGTCGATGCCGACAACGATGGCCTGGGCGTCTGCGACGTCCGGAAGATTGTTCTCAGGTGACACTGCAGGTCCTCTTACATCGGTTGGCTCAGGCATGCGCCTGCTGATACTGCAATTCTATCGGCCAGCCCCGCAGAGTGTGCAGTGGCTCACTATGCGACCGAAGTCAGCTCACCATGTTCTGTCAGGTTGAGGAACGGCTGCCAGGCCGGTGCGGGACGCTCAAGATCACGCAGCCAGCAGCTGCCATAGTCCGGCGGTCTGGGCGTCACCTGCAGCTGCCACCCCATTTCCTGCGGTGTTCTGTCAGCCTTGCGGTTATTGCAGTCGCGACAGCAGGCAACCAGGTTCTCCCACGTGTTCTGGCCACCGCGTGACCGCGGAAGGATGTGGTCGATGGTTCCCGCGGGCTTCCCGCAGTATCCGCATCTGTTGTGATCGCGCCGCAGCACAGCTTTGCGTGACGGCTGCGTCACCCTGCCCACTGGCGGGCGAATGTAGCGAGTCAGAAGGATAACGGCCGGCTGTTCAATATCGAGGTGTTCGCTGCGAACGCGAGCTCCGGAAGCTGCCAGGACCGTGGCGCGGCCCGCCAGAACCAGAACAACCGCTCGCTTAAAGGACACTACCGACATCGGCTCGTATCCGGCGTTCAGAACGAGGGTCTTCATCAGTTCCACCTAGGTTCAGGTCGTACTCGGCCAGCACGACGTGACGAAAACCACGCTACACACAACAGCGCCGGCGTCAACGACATCGACGTGAACTGCAGGTGTCGAAAGACCACACAGACAGCAAAAACCCCGAGCTCTCAGGCTCGGGGTCTGTGCTGAAAACTCAGATTCTGGAAGATCAGAGAACGCGAATGAACTGCGCGCCCTGCTTGGTCATCCAGTCGATCGAACGGTAGCTGGTCTTGACGCGGGGGTTGCCGGCGTCGTACATCATGCCGTTGCCGGCGTAGATGCCCACGTGGCCGGGCGACCAGATGATGTCGCCGGGCTTGGCAGCCGAACGCGACACGGTCTTGCCAGCACCCCTCTGCGCAGTCGAGGTGCGCGGCAGCTTGACGCCGACCTTCCCGTAGACGTAGCTGGTGAAGCCGGAGCAGTCCCAGCCGGAAGGCGAGCTGCCACCGGAAACATACGGAGTGCCCACGTACTGCTTGGCAATAGCGAGGACCTGCTGAGCCTTGGGGCCGTCAGGCACCGAAACGTTCTTCGATGCGCCGCTGGACTTCTTCGCACCCTTCGAGGAGGAGCTGCTGCGCGACTCCGATGCCGAGGTGCCGGTCGAGTTCGAAGACGAGTTGCCGTTCGAGGTGGAGGTCGAGTTCTGCTGAGCTGCGCCGTCAGCCGCGCCGTCACCAGCGGCGGGAGCTTCAACCGGAGCTTCCGGAGCCTTGGTCGCGGTCACGGGAGATGCGACAGCAGCACCGGCAACAGGAGCCTTTGAATCAACGGCATCAACCGTGAAGCCTGCCTGCGAGGTGGTTTCCTGGGCGTCGCCCTCCGAAGCCTGCGCAGTTGCTTCGGCGTTGGCTTCACCATCGCCGAATTCGGTCGGGGCAACAGCCGCAATGACCAGACCACCCGCAGCCGCGGCAACAGCCGCGCGCTTGCCAAGAGCACCCGAGTTGGCGCTCAGAGCTTCTGTAATTTCAGTCAGAGGCGTCTTGACCTTGGTGTCGGCGGCGCGACGTCCTCGCTTCTTTACAGTCACGTGTTCTCCAAATCTTGTTCGCTGAGCCCTGACGGGCTTTCGCTGGCACTCGTCAGACAATAACGGACTTGCAACAGAAAATCACATTAAGATCACGGAAAGTGAAAAATTCTCAGGATTTCCGCCAGAATTCTCAGGTTTCGGCGGCATTTTGGTCACGGCCAGACGCGCTTGTGTTGAGAAAGCGTCACAGAACGCGGATGTAGACGGCGTCGCTCATCCACGAAGCCGAGGTGTACACCGTGCCCTTGCGCTTGTTGCGAGCATCGATCATCTTGCCATCGCCGGCGTAGATGCCGACGTGACCGGGGTGCCACATAATGTCGCCGGGCTGCGCCTGCGAGCGCGGCACAACCTTGCCCGCACCCTTCTGCGCGCCCGAGCTGCGCGGCAGGTTCACGCCGACCTTGCCGTAGACGTAGCGGGTGAAGCCGGAGCAGTCCCAACCGGAAGGCGTGTTTCCGCCCCACACATAGGGGGTGCCCACGTAGCTCTTGGCGATCGAGACGACCTTCTGAGCCTTCGAACCCGAGGGAACCTCGACACCGCCCGAAGACTCAGCGCCCGCGGCAGCGGCCTGAGAACCAGAGCCGGACTCGCCGCCAGCACCATTGGATGCCGAAGCAGCACCATTGGACGCCGGAGCAGGTTCGGGAGCCTTCGAGGCGGCAACGGCCGATACTTCTGCTGCACCTGCGAGCGGACCGTCGGCCTTGCCTTCGACAACAACCTTGCCCTGCGCCTTGAAGTCGTCTTCAGCGGGGGCTGCGGAAACAGCTTCTGCTTCGGCTTCATTACCAGCTTCCGAAACCGTGGGAACGGCAACGCTCAGAGCCAGTCCGGCACCGGCAGCCGCAACAGCGGCGCGCTTGCCGAGGACATTGGAGTCAGAGCGGAGGAGGTCCGTCAGATCAGACAGTGGGGTCCTGACCTTGGTGTCAGCCGCCCTGCGTCCGCGCTTCTTCTGAGCCACGTGGTTCTCCCTGAACGTCGAAATCCTGCGAAGTACAGAACGGAACGTTACACAACCGAGACCTAAAAGTCACATTTAAATAACGTCCAGGAAGCTGAGAGTCTGCGCAGAGCAGCGTTTATGCAGGTCAGAGACCTTTATAAAATGGTGTAATTCCTGTTACACAACGATAACGAGGACGTTTTCAGCCATCTCGGAAGGCAGATCCAGCACCTCGTCATTCCCGGAAACAGCGAAAGTCACGTAGTCCCCAGCCGCCGAGACCTCCACCTCGGCCCCCGGAACAACCCCAGTGCGCTCGCACTGGGCCAGCAGATCCTCATCCACCTGCAAAGGCTCAGCAAAGCACACAATCCGCACCCTCTTAGCACCCGCGCGCAGCGAAAGCTCAGAAGCCGGAAGCGCGGCATCATCAGCCTCAACATCCGCACCGGGAATCGGGTTGCCGTACGGACTCGTGGTGGCATCCGGCAGGATCGCAACGAGCTTCTCCGTGACCTCGTCACTCATCACGTGCTCCCAACGGCACGCCTCATTGTGCACCTTGGGCCACTCCAAGCCGATGACGTCAGACAGCAGGCGCTCAGCCAGGCGGTGCTTGCGCATAACGCTCGTCGCGAGCTCACGGCCCTCTGCCGTCAGTTCCAGACGACGATCACTGCCGACAATCAGAAGGCCATCGCGCTCCAAGCGCGCAACGGTCTGTGACACAGTCGGGCCAGAATGGCCCAAACGCTCCGCAATGCGAGCACGCAGGGGCACGACCTTCTGCTCTTCAAGCTCCGTAACGGCCTTGAGATACATCTCCGTAGTGTCGATCAGATCCTGCATGCTTCTCCGTTCACCATCGAGTCCGAAGGCTGACTATACAAATATACGCACAGGCGTATACGTGGGGAGGCTCAGCTTGTTGCGGCTGCGAGCGGGCCGGCGCTCGGTGGGCCTGTGCTTGGCAGGCCGACACCCAGCACTCCCCCAGCGGCCTACGGCTCCAGGCGGGCACTCACGGCTCCAGGCGGGCGCTCACGGCTCCAGGCGGGCGACCGACCACTGGGACGCGTCCGCCAAATCTGCCGGACCGCCAGAACGGCTGGTGAAAACGCACCGGTCGTGCATCCGGTTCTCCATGCCCTGCCAGAACTCGACTTCGAAGGGACGAAGCAGATACCCGCCCCACGTCTCAGGCCGCTCGACCGGGCGGCCGGCAAGCTCCGCCTCGACATCCCGATAGCGCTTCTCAAGAACAGACCTGCTGCGCACCGGCTGGGACTGGTGGGAAGCGACCGCCCCAATCTGCGAACCGCGCGGACGCTGTGCGAAATAGGCATCCGATTCTTCCGGCGAGACCTTCTCGACAACAGCCCGCACCCGCACCTGGCGGCTGAGTTCGTGCCACGGGAACACGAGCGAGGCACGCGGTGACTGCGCAAGCTGCGCGCCCTTGGGGGACGTGTAGTGGGTGTAGAAAACGAAGCCGCGCTCATCAAAGCTCTTCAACAGCACCAGGCGGGCGGTTGGACCCGTGTCATCCGCAGTCGCGACAACCATCGCGTTGGGTTCGCGCAGGTGGTCATGGGCATAGTCGTACCACGCGGCGAACTGTTCAAACGGCGTCTTCTCAAGATGGTCAAGATCGTCAGCACCGTATTCAATGCGCTGCTGTGCGAGTTCGGCCAGGGAATCCGGGATGTCGATCATGTTCCCAGACTACCCGCGAGCGCCAAGCGCGCACGGGGCCTGTCCGACCAGCGAGCCGGGCCTGACTACGATGAAAGCGTGATCACGATTCCAGAAGAGCTGCTGCCCGCCGACGGCCGTTTCGGCGCTGGCCCCGCTCGCATTCGCCCCGAACAGATGACCGCCCTGGCAGACGCTGCCACAACCGTTATGGGCACCTCGCACCGTCAGGCGCCCGTGAAGAACATCGTCGGACGCATCCGCGCCGGACTGACCGAACTGTACAACCTCCCCGAGGGGTACGAGGTGGTGCTCGGCAACGGCGGTTCCACCGCCTTCTGGGACGCCGCATCTTTCGGACTGGTGCGCAGGAAGGCCGCGCACGGTTCGTTCGGCGAATTCGGAAGCAAGTTCGCCAAGGCCACCGACACGACTCCGTTCCTCGACGACTCCGCTGTTTTCGAAGCACAGCCGGGTTCGGTTGCTGTACCCACCGCGGTTGACGGCGCTGACGTCTACGCGTGGCCGCACAACGAAACCTCGACCGGCGCGGCCGCACCCGTGCGGAGGCCCGAAGGCATCGCCGATGACGCTTTGGTTGTCATTGACGCGACTTCGGCTGCCGGCGGACTCGACGTCGACATTGCCGAAACCGATGTCTACTACTTTGCGCCGCAGAAGAACATGGGCTCCGACGGCGGTCTGTGGATTGCCATTATGAGCCCGCGTGCAATTGAACGCGCCCGGTCGCTGAAGAGCTTCGGCCGTTGGATCCCCGCATCGATGGATCTGGTTACGGCCATTGACAATTCGGCGAAGAACCAGACGTACAACACCCCTGCCGTGGCCACGCTCATCATGCTGGCCGAGCAGATCGACTGGATCAACGGCAACGGCGGACTCAAGTGGGCTGCCGAACGCACCGCAACATCGGCAGGTTTGGTCTACGACTGGGCTGAAAAGAGCGATGTTGCGCGCCCGTTCGTGGAAAACCCGGACGACCGTTCCAACGTCGTGTGCACCATCGACTTCGACGAATCCGTCGACGCCGCAGAGATCGCGAAGACGCTGCGTGCCAACGGCGTTGTCGACGTTGAGCCCTACCGCAAGCTGGGCCGCAACCAGCTGCGCATTGCCACCTTCGTTTCGGTTCCGCCGGAAGACATCAAGGCACTGCTCGACTGCATCGACTTCACACTCAGCGCTCTGCGCGGCTGACGCTGCAAACACAGAAATGGCGAGGCTCCGATAGTGGGGCCTCGCCATTTTTGTCTGCTCAAGCGGTGGCCCGCGCTGTGCTCGGCACCTGCTCGCACACCCGTTAGCAACAAAAACACCCGTTAGCCGCAAACAGACACCCCTTAGCCGGAATCTGCGGCTTAGCAACCACTGCTAAAGCGTGGATCTGTTGCTAACCGGTGTCCCCCTGAAAAGTACGAGGTGCCAAGAGAGTTGGGCACGCACCACCGGCCGGGTTGGGCCCCACCCGCCACCGGCACTCACGGGACGAGGCGCCGGCCTGCCCACACCCGTTAGCAACAAAAACACCCGTTAGCCGCAAACAGACACCCCTTAGCCGGAATCTGCGGCTTAGCAACCACTGCTAAAGCGTGGATCTGTTGCTAACCGGTGTCCCCTGAAAAATACGAGGCACCGGAAGGGTCGGGAGGGTCAGGAGGGCTCACTCACCGGACGAGGTGCCGGGAAAGTTGGGCACGCACCACCGGCCGGGTTAGGCCCCACCCGCCACCGGCACTCACGGAACGAGGCACCGGCCTGCTCACACACCCGTTAGCAACAAAAACACCCGTTAGCCG
>NZ_KV789351.1:178806-199512 GCF_001807555.1 Brevibacterium sp. HMSC08F02
GTTGCTAACCGGTGTCCCCCTGAAAAATACGAGGCGCCGGAAGGGTCGGGACGGACCCTGCAGGGCCGAAGGGACGAGGTACCGAGAGAGTTGGGCACGCACCACCGGCCGGGTTAGGCCCCACCCGCCACCGGCACTCACAGGACGAACTACCGGCCTGCACACACCCGTTAGCAACAAAAACACCCGCTAGCCGCAAACAGACTCCCCTTAGCCGGAATCCGCGGCTTAGCAACCACTGCTAAAGCGCGGATCCGTTGCTAACCGGTGTCCCCCTGAAAAATACGAGGTGCCGGAAGGGTTGGGCGCGCGCCACCGGTTGGGCTGGGCCACACGCCGCCCCCGCCTCCGGCTCACACAGTGGTGAAGTGCAAGAACGTGCCGATTGTCAGCGACACAAAAGCCGCACCGGCACACAGAAGCTCAATGCCCAGTCCAATGCCGACGGCAACGAGGGTGCCCTTCGTAGTCTGCAGCGCTTCACCGGCAGTCGAATGCCGCACCCATTCAGCAATGAACAGGCCAACCACAAAGCCGATGAGCAACCCCGGCCCGGGCAGAACAAACATGCCGACAACAGCACTGAGCGCGGCTATTGCAATGACCCGGTTCGGCACCTGAAGCTTCTTCAGCCGATTGCCGGTCAGCACCCACGAGGCCGTTATGCCTATGACCGTCATGACGATCCCGGCCGCAGCACACGCCCAGCCCATGGTCGAGTTCACCGCAACACCCCAGCCGATCAGCACAGCCAGGTTCAGCAGCGACCCCGGAAGAACAGGCACGATGATGCCGGCACACCCGATCACCAGACCGACAAACGCAATGACGGTCGCCCACACCTGGGCGTCAGCGCTCAGCATCGTCGCCTTCGTTCGAGGCGTCACCACCCGAGGCTCCGTCACCACCCGAGGCGCCGTCACCACCCGAGGCGCCACTCGTCTCACGGCCGGACTCATCACCACGAGACTCACCAGCACCGTCCTCACCAGCACCCGCAGCGACCATTTCGAAGTCTTCGCTGCGGTCGTCGATGACGGGTTCGGCGGTGTCGTCGTCGTGTCGGCGGACGTCAGTTTCAGAGTGTGCGCCGCAGCCGTTGCTCAGTGACACCACACGCCCGTCAAATGGCGATGCCGCGTTGGCGCACAGACCGAACTGGGTGCGCACCGAACCAGCAATGGGCATAAGGAAACCGCATGTGCGGCACTTGGCAGACGCCTCGGCGGCGTATTCGGAGTCCGGCCCGGAATCAGATTCAGCCCAGCGGGCAGCAGCAGCTGCAATGCCGTCGCGTGACAGCACGCGCTTGCGCCCCAGACCGAATTCAAAGTTGGGGATCTGGTCGATGTTGTCTTCAGGTTCGACCTTGACCTGCTCAAGTCCCAGTTCAAGGTTCGGATCGTTTTCGACCTTCGGCAGGACATCGCGAGCGCCGATGTCCGACGGGCGCAGCCTGTCCTTCCACGGCACCCATTCCGGTGCGACAAGCGCATCTTCGCCGGGCAGCAACGCTGTTTCAGAGACCGTGACGGTCTCAGACCCGGGCACCAGCGCCAGAATCGCCGTCCAGTACCAGCCCGGGTAGCCGGGTGTGCGGCATTCGAAGATGTGGGATGCGGCGTAGGCGCCTTCGGCAACAACACCCAGGTGCTCGCCGATAGACGTTTCGTCCGTCATTTCGGCAATCGCTGCGCGCGCAGTGTCGACCGCCTGAGCCAACGTGGGGTTGATCTCCCCCAGCGAGGCCCTCCATTCGGCGTAGCAGCTGGTCATCAGCCCTCCAGATCGTCGGCTACGTGGCGCAGGACCTCAGCGACTTTCGCGGAGAATTCCGCGTCCGGGTAGCGGCCCTGTCGCAGTCCAGCCAGCGTGTCATCGAGCATCGAGATGACATCTTGAATCATATCTGCCGTCTTTTCGGGGTTGGGGCGCACGCGCGGCGGAGCGTCCAGCAGTCGTGCGCGCAGCACCTGACGGCCGCGGCGGGAATCCACGATGTCGAAGTCCAGGCGGGATCCCTTGTGCACGGTCACGCCGTCGGGCAGTGACGACGAGTGCATGAAGAACTCTTCGCCATCGTCTCCTGTGACGAAGCCGAAGCCTTTGTCTGAGTCAAACCACTTCACGCGTCCAGTGGGCATTGTCTGTCCTTTTCTGTGCGCACTCGCGTGCGCGTCTGTTGGTCTGCTGCGGGCCGAACCTCACGAGGTGCCGGTCAGCTCCGCTTGTCTGTTGGGGTGTGCCTGGGAGGCTGGGCGGGCGAGGTGCCCGCGGGTGTTCCTGTCTGCTCTGTCCGCACCGGGTTCGGCCTGTCTGTTCTGGCCGGTCTGCCCGGAGCGCCGGAGTGAGTGTGCGCTCTAGGTGCGGCGGCGGAAGATCGCGGTGATCAGCCACGCCAGGAACAGGATGAACGATGCGCTTGGGGCAATCATTCCCACCCAGGTCAGAACCTTCGATGGGTGGCCGACGGTCAGGCCCTGCACAATCACCACGACAAGGGCGATTGCGCCCAGCAGCATGAGCGCAAGCGCGGTGATCAGCGTCCACGATGTGCGCTGTTCGTTCGTGCTTGTTGTCACTGTGGGCCTTTCGGTGTTGTGGCTCTGCCGACGGGGTCGACCACCCATTCTAACCGCCGGCTTTCTGTGCTCCGTCTAGACTCGTAGGGATGAAGGGCTTTCAGACTTTCACCGCGTGGCTGTCCACCGCCCCGGCCGACTGGTTTGCGGATTTTGTCCGCACCCGGCGCGATCTGGTGCGCACCGACACAGCGTCACTTGCCCGCCTGGCCGGTTCGGCTTCCACCCGCAAAGGGGTGGCCGTTGCCCTTGAGGCGCTCAACGCCGAAGCGCTGCAGACCGCTCTGCGCGCGGCGAAGGCTGCCCGCGTTGATCCTGTTGTTCCCCGCTCTGCTCTGGAAGCAAGCTCAGATGTCCTGGACCGTCTGATTCTTCTGGGCCTGCTGTGGCCCGCACAGACCAGCACAGAAGACACAACCGCAAGGGCCCCCGGTGATGCCGAGTTCTTCGGCTTCCAATCCGAAGCCATCGCCCTGCTGCCCACCTCGGCAGCAGAATCCGCCCGCCCGCCGGAGTGGACGGAATACTCACGGCCAGACGAACCAGCCCTCACCCCAATCCCCGAATCTGTTGCCCGCAACGCCCAAGCTGCGGCCGCAGGTGCCGCGGGCGGCACAGTTGCCGCTGCCGTCCGGGCGATCGAAGCCGATCCGCCCAGCCAGCTGATGTCCGGCGGTGTCGGCAAACGCGACGTCCAGCGACTGGCTTCCGCCCTCGACCTCGAATACGCGCAGACGATCTTCGTGCTCGAACTGTGCGGCGCACTCAACCTGGTGGGCGTCGACACTTCCAGCATCGACCCGGTGTGGCTGCCCACCAGCGAATACGACATTCTCAAGCGCACCGACCGCGGCAGCCTGCACGCTGCACTCGTGCGCGCCTGGCTGCACATGGGCGAAGACATCACCCACATCGCCGCCGGCCACACGCCCCGCGGCGACCGCGTGCACCCGCTGAACTCCGTCGTCAAACCCACTACCGCCACCCCCTATGGCGGGCACCCCTCGGCTCTGCCGCCGGTCCGCTCGGCTCGCTTCCGACTGCTGCGCTCCCTCCTCTCTCCCGAGGTGCCGCTCCCCCAACCGGGCTCCGGAACCTCGACCGGCACCTCGGCAGATTCAGGCACCTCGACAGACCAGAAAACCGCAGAGACCCCGAGCATCCGGCTGACCGACCTCACGGCGGTCCTCCAGTGGCGCTACCCGCTGGCACCGGCGTTCAACCGCGAAACACTGGCCCAGATGCTGGGCGAGGCGGAATTCCTGGGGCTCGTCGCCACTCCCCTGACCGCACCCGACTCCTACGGGCTGACCCCTCTGGGCCGCACGCTTGCCGAGCACCTGAACACATCCCTGCCGGCGGCCGCACAGCCACTCGACTACGCGGGCTCAGCCGCCACAGTGCCAGCCGACTTCGCCACAACAATCGGCGAACTCCTGCCCGACTACGCCGAAACCGTCGTCATCCAATCCGACCTCACCGCGGTCGCCACCGGGCCCGTCCACCCCGACCTGGCGCAGAAACTCGATTCGCTCGCCGACATCGAAACCCGCGGCCAGGGCACCGTCTACCGCTTCACCGAAAAGAGCATCGAACGAGCCCTGCACACAGGGCTCAGCCGCACCGACATCGTTGACACACTGCGCGAATGTTCCTCGACCGGAGTGCCGCAGCCACTGGAGTTCCTCATCGACGGAGTTGCCTCCAGACTCAACCGCGTGCAGGTCGCCAGCGCCCGCGGCGCAGTCATCGTCGACGACCCCGACGAACTCGACGCCCTCCTGGCCGACCCGCTGCTCATCCCAGCCCAGCTGACCCGCGTGGCCCCCACCGTCGCATTGGCCGGCATCAGCTCCGACCGCCTGCGCGTCCTGCTGGAGGGCGCTGGCACATCGACCCTGACGGAAGCGCCCACGGCACAGCCGCAGCGCGCGCCCAAGCAAACCGCGCCCGCCGTCACCCGGCGGACAGCCCGCATTGCCGATGCAGACCTCGACCGCTACATTGCCGGGGTGCGCAGCAGCGCTGAAGCAGATGACGGCGACCCGGCATCCACCTCGGGCATTCTGCGCAGCGCCATCGACCGGCAGCAGAGTGTTGCCGTCACGCTGGCCCGCGCCGACGGCAGCAGCACCACCATCACGCTCACCCCGACCGCAATCACCGGCGGACGAGTGCGCGGAATCCGCAACGGCAGCGAAATTGCCGCCTCACTGTCGCGGATCATCAGCGTCACCCCCGCCGAGGAAGGCACTCAGTGACAGGTCCCCTCGTCGTCCAGTCCGACAGCACAATCCTTCTGGAATCCGGCCACCCCGACGCGGCCGAAGCAGCAGCGGCCATCGCGCCCTTCGCCCAGCTGGCGCGCACACCCGAATACATTCACACCTACACCATCACCCCGCTGGGACTGTGGAACGCGCGTGCCTCCGGCCACGACGCCGAATCCGTCATCGACACCCTGCTCGAATACGCCAAATACCCCGTCCCGCACGAACTCCTGCTGGAAATCGTCGACCTCATGGACCGCTTCGGCGTGCTGGTGCTGACCAGTTCGCCCGTGCACGGCCTGGTTCTCGAATCCTCCGACACCGCGCTGCTGGACAACCTGGCCGAACAGCCCGAAATGCAGGGAATCTTCGGCACCCGGATCGACCCCGGCAC
This sequence comes from Brevibacterium sp. HMSC08F02, assembly GCF_001807555.1. Taxonomy (NCBI): domain Bacteria; kingdom Bacillati; phylum Actinomycetota; class Actinomycetes; order Micrococcales; family Brevibacteriaceae; genus Brevibacterium; species Brevibacterium sp. HMSC08F02. The sequence continues at coordinate 184,053 of NZ_KV789351.1, forward strand.
CGTCGAGGTGTACCCCTCCGAACGCGGCGAACTGAAGTTCCGCCTGCTCAAACTGGGCCACCCGGTGGCCGACCACGCCGGCTACGTCGACGGTGAAGCGCACGCCATCGACCTCAACTATCACGAGGCGGAGCCAGGCTCCGCTGGTTCTCCCGGCTCCGGCGAGGGGGCGGGCGGCTCCAGCGGCACCGATGAGGGCGAGCGCGAAGGCGCGGGGGCCGAAGAGTGGCACCTGCGGCCATACCAGGACGAAGCCGTGCAGACCTTTATGCGCGGTGAATCCGGTGTAGTCGTCCTGCCCTGCGGTGCCGGAAAAACCATTGTGGGTGCCGCGACCATGGCACAGGTGAGCACAACGACGCTTATCCTGGTGACCAATTCGGTGTCCGCCAAACAGTGGAAGGCCGAACTGCTGCGCCGCACCAGCCTGACGGAAGACGAAATCGGCGAATACTCCGGTGCGGTCAAAGAGATCCGACCGGTCACCATCGCCACCTACCAAGTGCTCACCACCCGCCGCAAAGGCTCCTACCTGCACCTAGAGCTGCTCGATGCGCGCGACTGGGGCCTGGTCATCTACGACGAAGTCCACCTGCTGCCCGCACCCGTCTTCCGGCTGACCGCTGGTCTGCAGGCGCGCCGCCGCCTGGGTCTGACGGCAACGCTGGTACGCGAAGACGGCCGCGAAGACGAAGTGTTCAGCCTCATCGGCCCCAAACAGTTCGAAGTTCCGTGGAAGGAAATCGAAGCCGCCGGCTACATCGCCACCGCCCACTGCGAAGAAGTGCGCGTGCGCCTGGACCGCTCAACCAGGGTGGCCTATGCGAGCGCAGAAGGCGAAGACCGCTACCGGCTGGCCGCCACCAGCGACGTCAAACTCCCCGTGGTGCGCCGCCTGGTGGAAAACCACCGCGACCAGCAGGTGCTCGTCATCGGCCAGTACCTCGACCAGCTGGAAGAGCTCGGCGAAGAACTGGGAGCACCGGTGCTGACCGGCAAAACCGGCGAAGCTGAACGCGAAAGGCTCTACGAAGCATTCCGCACCGGCGAAATCAAAGTGCTCGTCGTGTCGAAAGTCGCCAACTTCTCCGTCGACCTGCCCGAGGCCTCCGTCGCCATCCAGGTGTCCGGCTCCTTCGGCTCACGCCAAGAAGAAGCACAGCGGCTCGGCCGAATCCTCAGACCAAAAGAAAACCGCCAAGCGGCATCTTTCTACACGGTTGTCGCAGCTGAAACAGTCGACGAACAGTTCGCCGCCCACCGCCGCCGGTTCCTCACAGAACAGGGTTACAGCTACACCATCAGCAGCGCCTGACCAGAACAGAACCGGAACAGAGCAGGCCCGCGCCAGCGGCACCTCGGCATTTGGGGACCGACCCGGGCAGAACCGGGACAGAACCGGTCAGTCCTCCGGCGCCTCCTCTTCGACAACCAAGTGCATTTCGGCAGTCTCCGGGTGGACGTTCGTGCGGGCAATGACCCGTCGGCGCTCCTGCCGATTCTCACCGAGCTTGACGAAGACCACTCCGAGGAGCACAAACACACCGCCGATCGCCTGCACCGCCACCGGCAGATCCCCCAAAAGAATCCAGGCCATAACCACCGACATCGGAACCTCAACCAGGTTCAAGAAGCTCGAAATGGTCGACCCGACGTAGCGCACACCCACAACCGCCGTCGTATATGCCCCGCCGGTGCACAGAAGCAGAGCCAGCGCAACCACCCACCAAGGAAGAAGAACGCCGCCCGCATCGAGGTCCTGCGTTGTCATGCCGGCCGGAATGATGCCCACAGCGGTGATGAGGGCAACCACAACCGCGCCAATCCCCATCGTGATGCAGATCAGAGTCACCGACGGGAAGCTGAGGTCAGCCTTGGCGGACATGACGAAGAACGCCGCCAAGCACACGGCTGCCGACAGCGCGTAGAAAACACCGAGCAGATCAACTGACGATCCGCGCGGATCAAGAATGATGAGCAGACCAACCGCGGCGGCGACAATACCGATGAATGTCAGGGTGGACGGGCGGAAGCGGGTGCTGGCCCACACCCACAGCACAATCATGAGCGGCGCCGTCATCTCCAGAAGCAGCGCAATCGGCGGGCTCATGCGCTCAACCGCCAAGAAGAACAACAGCTGCACACCGGCCATGCACACAACACCGTAGGTCAGCACATACCAGCGAACCTGCCACACTTCGCGCCAGCGGCCGCGCATCTGAATGAACATCGGAATCGCAAGCAGGAGGCAGCTGCCGGCCAGACGCACAAACGTCACCGGCCCCGGCGTCCAATCACCCGCGTACATGAGCTTGCCCAAAGGTGCGCAGATCGCGAAAAGAAAGCACGACACCAGCGTGATGAGCAGACCCAAAACAAAGTTCCGATTCACCGGATCATCGTGAGGGCTGGCCCTGATCTAAGTCAACACGGGCCCACAAGGCAAGACTCCCCCGACAGCAAGCCGAAGCACGCCCTTCAAAGAGCGCGGTGAGACACGGGCGAAATTGCGGCCACCTCGACAGCCTCAAAGTCACCAGCGGGCGGTAACGTTGTACCCATGTTTGCCATTCTCACGATCACAGCTGTCGCACTGCTGTTCCTCGGCAGCATCGCACTGGCAGTTCTCCACTCTCTGTGGTGGCTCATAGCCGTCGTCGTCTTCGCCGCTCTGCTCGCACTGGCCATCTACGACGTCATCCAGCCCCGCCTGGCCGTCCTGCGCATCTACCCCCTGCTGGGTCACATGCGGTACCTCATGGAAGAGATCCGCCCCATGATCCAGCAGTACTTCGTGGAAAGGAACTGGGACGGCCGCCCCTATGACGCCGATGCCCGCGCCCTCATCTACGAACGCGCACAGGGAGTCCACGCCGAAAAGTCGTTCGGCACGGAACTCGAAGTTCGCGACTCCGGCTACGAATACCTGCTGCACTCCGTTGTCCCCGGCAAGCGTCCCGAAGGCGAACACCGCGTGGTCATCGGCGGTCCGCAGTGTTCCCAGCCGTTTGACGTATCGCTGCTGAACATCGCCTCAATGTCCTACGGCGCTCTGTCCGTCAACGCCGTGCGCGCCATGAACCGCGGCGCCTACAAGGGCGGCTTCTTCCAGGAGTCCGGCGAAGGCGGCGTCACCCGCTACCACCTGGAATCCGGCGCAGACATCGTGTGGGAGTTCGGTTCCGGCTACTTCGGATGCCGCACACCAGAAGGCAACTTCAACCCCGAAATGTTCGCCCAGAGGGTCGTCCACCCCAACATCAAGGGCGTGCTCATCAAGCTGTCGCAGGGCGCCAAGCCCGGCCTCGGCGGTGTTCTGCCGGCCGAAAAGATCACCCCTGAAATCGTTGAAGCCCGCGGTGTCGAGCCCGGCAAGGACTGCATTTCGCCGCCATCGCACACGGCGTTCACAACCCCCACCGAGCTGATGCAGTTCGTGGGTCAGCTGCGGGAACTGTCCGGCGGCAAGCCGATCGGATTCAAACTGTGCGTCGGCCTGCGCACCGACGTCCTGGCCATCGTCAAGGCAATGCTCGAAACCGGCATCCTGCCGGACTTCATCGTGGTCGACGGTTCGGAGGGCGGCACGGGTGCCGCTCCACTGGAATACGAAGACCACGTGGGCACCCCGCTGACCGAGGGCCTCATCCTCATGCACAACGCGCTCGTGGGTGCGGGCATCCGCCAGCACATCAAGATCGGCGCAGCCGGCAAGATCGTGGCCGGCACCGACATCATCCGACGCATCGCCCAGGGTGCTGACTACTGCCTGGCAGCACGCGCCATGATGATGGCCACCGGCTGCATTCAGGCTCAGCGCTGCCACACGAACAAGTGCCCCACCGGTGTTGCCACGCAGAACCCTCGCCTGTACCGCGGGCTCGACGTGGACGACAAGGCCGAGCAGGTGTACCACTACCACAAGTCAACGGTTGCCGAAACGGCGCAGATGATCGCCACGATCGGCCTCGACAGCCCCGACCAGCTGCGCCCGTCGCACATCTTCCGCCGGGTGTCGCAGTCGCGCGTTGAGTCTTACGCCGAAGCGTACGACTGGCTTGAACCGGGTGAGTTGCTGGGCACTCCTCGCCGCAGCTGGGCTGAAGACTGGAACCACGCCGACCCGCACCGGTTCGGCCCGCCCGTTTCGGCCGGCTTCCGCTGATCGGGGCAAGGGCCACAGGGCTCGGAGTTTGAGAATCCTCTTAGACTCCGGGCCCTTTTCTGTGAACGCCGCTTCCTGCCTGTCCGAGGCTTGGGCCGAGTGCGCGCACTCCCGCAGAAAACCGCGCATTCACCGTGTGATTCGTGCAACAATGGCATTCAGGAATCTTCCAGCAAACCTCCAGACTCGAAGAGGAGACTGATTCCATGACGACTCCTATGACCCCCAGCCACGACGCGCAGGAAATCGAAGCGACCCTGCTCGTTGTCGACGATGAACCCAATATCCGCGAACTGCTGTCCACCAGCCTCCGCTTTGCAGGCTTCGAAGTGATTTCAGCAGCCAACGGCGCCGAAGCTCTGCGCCTTGCCGAACAGCAGGTGCCGGACCTGCTGGTGCTCGACGTCATGCTGCCCGACATGGACGGCTTCACCGTCACCCGCCGCCTGCGCCAGGCCGGCTTCCACATCCCGGTGGTATTCCTCACCGCTCGCGACGACACCTCGGACAAGATCACGGGTCTGACTGTCGGCGGCGATGACTACGTGACCAAGCCGTTCAGCCTCGAAGAGGTCGTCGCTCGCATCCGCGCAGTCCTGCGCCGCACCCACGCGGCGGAGGAAGAAGAGACCGCGGTCATCGAAGTCGGCGAACTCGAACTTGACGACGACACTCATGAAGTTCGCCGCGGGGGCATCCTCATCGACCTGTCCCCCACCGAATTCAAACTGCTGCGCTACCTCATGCTCAACGCCAACCGGGTGCTGTCGAAATCTCAGATCCTCGACCACGTGTGGGAATACGACTTCGGCGGAGACACCGGAATCGTGGAATCCTATATTTCGTATCTGCGCCGCAAGATCGACGTGGCCCCCACGACGGACGAAGCTGGCAACCCCATCGAAGTCGAATGGACTCCGATGATCCAGACCAAGCGCGGGGTCGGATACATGTTGCGAACCGCAGACGCCAAATAAGCATGCATCACCAAGGGGCGGGACCGGCAGGCTCGCCCCTTTGCATTGGAAAGCACACTCACCTTGACCACCCAAGCTCAGCGCCGCTCATCCCACGTCCTGTGGCAAGACTGGTCGCTCACCGGCAAACTGCTGGCGATCATGATGACCCTCATGCTGCTCGTGCTAACCGGCACCAGCGCATGGGTACTGGAGAACCTGCGCGCGTCCCTCATCGAACGCACCGACCAGCGGCTGGTCTCGACATCGCAGGCCCTGGCGATCAGAGCCGCCGACGAAGTCATGACGCACACACCCCTGCAGACCACATCGCAGGACCAGATCATCAGCTCGATGCTGCCGGGTACCTACTACGTGCAGTTCTACACGGCAGACGGCCGCAAAGCCTACGACCCCGTCGCCCCGTCGGAAACCAACGTCCCCTACCTGCCGGAAGTCAACGCACAGACAGTTGCTGAGAACCGCAGCCAGCCGTTCACGGTGCCCGGCAGCACCTCGCAGTGGCGCGTGCGCACGCTGCCGCTGAAGAACTCCGACATGCTCGTGGCGATCGCACTGCCGTTCGACAAAGACATCGACGAAATCAGCGACTACGCCCGCAGCACCATGATCGGCATCGGGGTGCTCGCCCTGGCGATCGTCGGCGGTGTCGGCTACTTCGCCATCACCAACACCTTCCGACCGCTGCGCGACATCGAAAAAACCGCCTCCCGCATTGCCGCCGGCGATCTATCGCAGCGCGTCACTGAATACCCCGCCTCCACCGAACTCGGTCGTCTGTCCAGTGCGCTGAACACCATGCTCGGGCACATTGAGGACTCCTTCGACGGGCGCAAAGCCTCTGAGAAGCGCATCCGGCAGTTCGTGTCAGACGCATCCCACGAACTGCGCACCCCGCTTGTCACCATCCGCGGCTACGCGGAGCTCTACCGGCAGGGTGCCGTGCAGAAACCCGAAGACGTCGCCCAGATCATGGGCCGAATCGAAGCAGAATCCATCCGCATGGGCGACCTCGTCGAAGACCTTGTGGTGTTGGCCAGGCTCGACAGCGAGCGCCGCGCAGAAATCGGCCCCGTCGACATGGCTGCCGCAGTCCGCGACACCGCAGCAGACACAGCGGCGCAGGCACCGCACCGGGATATCTCCTTCATTGGGCTCGACGGCGAGGACGCTCCGGGACTTCCGCTCATCGAAGGGGCGGATTCCAAGCTGCGCCAGGTGATCAGCAATCTGGCCGGCAACGCCCTGCGCCACACTGCCGACGATGTCGCAATCGACTTCGCGGTCGGGGTCGTGGATGTCCCCGAAGCGTTCGAAACCGAAGGCGAAACCACAGAAGCCGGCAAGCAGTCGCGCGGCGCTCTCGATTTCGTCACCGGCCCCGTCCGCATATTCAAACGCGACGGCAGCCGCGCTGATGTCAAGCCCCAAAACAAGGGCCAGGGCAAGGCTCAGGTTCCCACCACCTCGCAGGGGGCAGCTGCGAGCGCAGCCGCCGACAGCAGGCCGGCCGCGGTCAAGCGGACGGATTCCGTCGAACAGCCCCTGGCACCGCCCGGTGCGGGAGGCATCATCGTCCCCGATGTCCTCGAAGGCTTCCCCGCCGGACGCGTCCGCATCGAAGTGCGTGACCACGGAGAAGGCATCGACCCCGAAGTCGCACCGCGAGTCTTCGAACGGTTCTACCGTCTGGATTCATCTCGCGACCGCTCAACCGGCGGGTCCGGCCTGGGACTGTCGATCGTCAAGGCCATCATCGACTCCCACAAGGGCGAAATCTCCGTCCACGAAACTCCCGGCGGCGGCGCCACCTTCCGCGTCGACCTGCCCATCCCGCCAGAGGGCGTACTGCCGGAAACCACCAGAAAGGACCGCTCATGACCGAACCGCGCCACCCCAACAACCCCTATGACGGCGGGTACGGAAACAGCGAACGTCCACCGTACGGCGGCCCCGCACAGCCGCCGTTGGCCGAGCAGCAGGGGCAGGCGAACCCAGGCCACCCAACTGAGCCCGGCCACCCATCAGGTGCTCCGGGGCCGGCCAGCGGGCACCTCGGCGGCTATGGAACCCAACAGCAGCCCAGCGGCTTCCCGCCCGCCGGCCCGCACGGCCTGCCCTCCGTCCGACCGCGCCCGGCCAAGTCTGCCCGCCGCGGGCCAGGCTGGGGCGCGCTCATCGCCACGGGTGTCATCGCAGCGCTCATCGGCGGCGGCACCGCAGTGGGAGTCACCGCGGCAACCAGCGCAATCAGCGGCAGCGGAAAGCAGTCCGAAATCGAAACCTCGACGTCCGATCAGAAGGTCAAAACCGTTGACAGCCCCGACTGGACGGCAGTCGCGGCGGACGCGTCGAAGTCAGTCGTCTCAATCCAGGCCCGCGGCGCCGAAGGCGAAGCCCTCGGTTCGGGTTTTGTGTACAAAGACGACTACATCGTGACCAACAACCACGTTGTCGCCCCCGGTGATTCAGCCCAGTCTGAGATCAACGTCGTGTTCCACGACGGCGCTTCGGTTGCAGCGAAGATCGTCGGACGCGACCCCATCACCGATATCGCGGTGCTCAAACTGTCCACCAAACCGGAGGGTTTGACCCCGCTGCCGATCGGCGACAGCAACGGCCTCAAGGTCGGTGAGCCCGTCATGGCGCTGGGCAACCCGCTGGGTCTTGCCGACACGGTGACCACCGGCATCGTGTCCGCTCTCAACCGTCCCGTCGCGACCCAGCAGAAGGGCTCAGGCGGAGAAGCCGACATTTCGACGATCACCAACGCTATTCAGGTTGATGCCGCGGTCAATCCTGGTAATTCCGGTGGGCCGCTCATCAACGCGGCCGGCAAATTCATCGGTGTGAACTCTTCCATTGCCACGATGCCGACCGCCGGCGAACAACAGGCCGGCTCCATCGGCATCGGCTTCGCGATTCCCGCCACCCAAGCGACCTACATTGCCGACCAGCTCATCAGCTCGGGCAAGGCCAAGCACGCCTACCTCGGGGTGACTATTACGTCCGGTTCTGTGGAAAACGAAGGGATCACGACGGGAGCTGCCGTCGTCTCCAAGGTCGAAAGCGGTTCCCCCGCGGCTGCGGCTGGTCTGCGCGAGGGCGACGCCATCATCAAGGCCGGCGGCACCACCGTGAACTCCGCTATTTCTCTGCAGGCTCTCGTCCGGGCACAGAAGGATGGACAGGATCTGCCGCTGACCATTGTGCGCGGCGGCAAGACACAGGACATCACGGTCTCTCTCAAGGCCCGCTGATCCCGCAGATTCTGCCGGCTGCCGCACCTCACACGAGGCGCCTGTCGGCTTGAGTTGGTCGATTCCGGTCGGAACACGGCTGGGCTGAACCGGTTTTGTGGCGCGGCCACTTGAGCTCGGAGGGCTGTGGAAGCACTCGCGTGTTTCCACAGCCTTTCTTATTGTCTTTTACGCCCGCGCGATTCGGCTCATTGTCGTTATGACACCGTCCGGTGTTCAACGACAACGAAGGAGTCTTATGTCCACCATCAACATCGACGCCGAACGCATCACCCAAGCAGCTTCGACCGCTTCGCACAGCGCGGCCACTCTGCACAGCGAAGTCGACAGGCTCATGCACCAGCTGCGCGCCCTGCAGGAATGCTGGACGGGAACCGCATCCGCCGGCTTCCAAACGGTTGTCGCCGACTGGCAGCAGGTGCAGGCCAAAGTCCATGAATCGCTCACGCAGATTCAGAAGGCGCTCGCTCTGGCCGGTCAGCAGTACGCGGATGTCGAAAGCGCCAACGCCAAACTCTTCCGCGGCTGACATGTTCACAGTCGGGTCAGCCAGACACTGCGAAGGAGGCTGGTCAACCGGAGACCGCGGGTGCTGAGTGCAGGAAATCCCGGTCTCGGCTGAGAAACCTCAGGTTTTCTCAGCCGGGACCGTTAGGCTGGGACAGAATACGTGCCAAGCAGTCACTGCAAGGAGTAATCTGCGCTCATGAGCATTTTCCAGCGGATCAAGATGATCTTCGGCGCCAAGGCCAACAAGGCTCTCGACCGCGCTGAAAACCCCAATGAAACCCTCGACTACTCGTACCAGAAGCAGCTCGACCTGCTGCAGAAGGTGCGCCGCGGTGTTGCTGATGTCGCCACCAGCCGCAAACGTCTCGAACTGCAGATCAACCAGCTTGAATCGCAGTCGGACAAACTGCAGGGGCAGGCGCAGAAGGCACTTGAAATGGGCCGCGAAGACCTGGCCCGCGAAGCTCTGACCCGCAAGTCCGGGCTGGCCCAGCAGATCCAAGACCTTCAGGGACAGCACCAGAACCTGCAGGCGGAAGAACAGAAGCTCACGCAGGCCTCCCAGCGCCTGCAGACGAAGGTCGAATCCTTCCGCACCCGCAAGGAGACCCTCAAGGCCAATTACAACGCTGCCGAAGCGCAGACCAAGGTCAGCGAAGCTTTCAGCGGCATTTCTGACGAATTCGGCGATGTCGGTCTGGCGATTCAGCGTGCTGAAGACAAAACCAACGAACTTCAGGCGCGTGCCGGCGCAATGAACGAACTGCTCGAAACCGGTGCCCTGGAAGACTTCAGCGGCACGGGTGGGGACGACATCGACCGTCAGCTGGCCGCGATGAGCTCCGACAACGACGTCGAAATGGAACTGCAGCGCATGCGCGATTCCCTCCCGGCGTCCAAGCCGCAGGGGCAGCTCGAAGACGTCCAGGACGCAGAAGAAGCCGAAGTCACGGCAGAAGAGAACGACGCCCAGCAGGGCTGATCACCAGCACGGCGGGTTGGGCACACCGGCCCGCCGTGTTCACGCAAGGAGCACAGTGGCCAGAAACAGGTTCGTCAAAGACCGCGGACTGTCCCTCCGCATGGGGTGGGCTATCTTCCTCAACGGGCTGATCTACGTCATCCTGATTCTGGCCATCTGGTGGATCCTCGGACAGTCGCTCGGCGGTGTCGTGATCGCGCTGCTCATCAGCTTCGGCGCTTTCTTCTTCCAGTGGTATTCCTCCGACAAGCTCGCAATGCGCGCCATGGGAGCCTACGAGGTCTCCCCCGAACAGGCACCGGAGCTGCACGCGATCGTCGACCGTCTGACTCAGCTGGCCGACTCCCCCAAACCGCGGGTTGCCTTCGCTGACACCCGCGTGCCCAACGCCTTTGCCACTGGACGCTCACCTGACCACTCGGTTGTGTGCGTTACCCGCGGCCTGCTGGAAACGCTCGAGCCCGCAGAGGTCGAAGTGGTGCTCGCCCACGAACTTGCTCACGTTGCCCACCGCGATGTCACCGTCATGACTGTTGCCGGTGTTACGGGCGTTGTCGCAGGCCTCATGGTCCGCTCCGGCATGTACGCCCGCTACGGCGGGCGCAACAACAACGCCGCGGCAGTCATGGTCGCTATGATGCTCGTGGGTGCCATCGTCTACGCAATCAGCTTCGTGCTCATCCGCGCCCTCAGTCGCTACCGCGAACTCGCCGCTGACCGGGCAGCCGCGTACCTAACCGGCCAGCCATCCACTCTGGCCAGCGCTCTTATGAAGATCTCCGGGCAGATGACGAAAGTCCCCGACCAGGACCTGCGGGCAGCCGGTGCCGCCAACCACCTCGCGCTCATTCCCGCGGTCAACGGAAAGTCCGTCACACAGCTGTTCTCCACGCACCCCAGCTTGGAAAAGCGCCTGGCCCAGCTGCAGGACATCGCCCGCAACCTGTCACAGAGGTGAGGAATGGGTTTCTTCGACGCTCTTCTTGGACGCTCCAAACCGGTCAAACCGAACCTTGACGCTCTTTTCGGCCTGCCTCCGGCGGCTCTGACACTGGAAGCCGCAACAGACTATGCACCCACCGGCGTTGCATCAGTGGCCTACCGCGCGGTCGAAGGCGGCGCATCGGCGGATGCTGTGCGCGAAGCCTCGGCGCTGATCGCCAAGGATGCCGACCTTCAGGTGCGCACAGAAGACGACAGCTACGGCTATTCGTGGCACGTGCTGAGCAACCAGGCACGCGACATCCCCGGCCTGGTCACAAACCTGCACGCAGTCAACAGCTCCATTGAGAACGCCGGCTTCGGCCCCATGCTGCTTTGCTCATCGCTGTACTTCAGCACACCCTCAGGCACACGCGCGGCACTCGTCTACCTGTACAAGCGCGGGACGTTCTACCCGTTTGTGCAGACGGGACCGCACCGCAGGGACAACGCCGAAGAGTTCAACATCAAAGCAGCAATCGGCGCTGATCTCCGCTTTGAAGAAGACACGTCAAAGTGGTCGCCCCTGTGGGACGCACCGGGCATGCTCGACTGAAGTCAACTGAGAGCTCAGCGGATGCGCAGCGGTGAAAATGCGCCCGCGCTCGCAGCTGTGCGGCGGCTCAGCCGCGTGTGATGGTGAATTCGATGTCAAGAGCGGGAACAGCAATCACATCGCCGACATTGACGTTTGAGCTGCGCCGCGAATTGAGCTCGCCGTTGACGAACACCTGGCCGTCCTGAATGAGCTCTTTGGCCATGACTCCGTCTTCAACGAAGCCAGAGAGTTTGAGCACCTGACCTAGGCGAATGCTGTCGTCGCGAATCCAGACTTCTTCCACTGTTCTCCTTCTGATTCCCGATACCAGTCAATCAGAAGCCGAAGTCGAAATCGCCGAAGCCTCCGCCGAAGTCGCCCATGTCACCGCCCATGTCACCGGCATCGCCCGCGCCGCCATCAGCGGCCAGGCCGTCCTGGTAACCATCGGCGTAGGAACCGTCCCAGGCTCCCATGCCGCCCATCATCGGCCCCATGAGCATCGCACCCATGAGCACACCGGGAAGCATGCCGGAGCCGGCGTAGTTCGAGTAGTAGCCGCGGTTGTATTCGGCATAAGCAGGGCCTGCCTCCCAGTAGGCCCTGCGCGACATCCCGTCGGCAAGAGTCACTTTGCGCACTGACGGTTCAGCGCCGACGGCAACGCGTTCGGCGTCTGCGGCACAGACGGGAATGGGGCGGGGCTGACCGCCAGCGGGTGCCCAGTCGATGTCTTCGACACTGGGGCCGTGCTGCGGGTTGAAGAAGCACGGCGGACGGCGGGTGGGCAGCGGTTTGCCTTCTACGCGGGCACGCACACAGCTGGCGGTATAGCGGCCGTCTTCCAGGGCTTCTGTCACGTGGCGGATGTCTTCAGGGCGATTGATCTTGTCCAGGAGGTCCTTCGCAAGGTCATAGCAGCTGATGGCCTTCTGGTAGTCCTGGCGGCCGCCGTCACCCAAATCAACACCTGCGGTTTCTAGGTCAAGGGCCCGAACTTCTTCGCCGAACTGCGTAACGTCCTCTTCTGAGGCCTTCGCAACGATTGCGAGTTCGCTCTGCCGAGCCGCCTCTTCGTTCTTCTTGTTGCTGCGAGCAATGGCAAACGCCGCAGCGCCGCCGGCAACCAGAATGACGAGGAAAGCGAAGCCCATGAATGTCCCTTCTCCGCGTGAATCGTACGGCCCCATTATGGTCGCCCAATCTGCGAAGACTCTGAATTGCAGATCAGTGGAAACCGTGTGAGCACACAGAAAAACCGCGGGCGCAGACACTGCGTCTGCGCCCGCGGCTTTGCCTAGTGGACCGTGTTCACGGCCGGTTGGGTCAGAAGCCCATGCCGCCCATGTCACCCATTCCGCCGGTGGGGTCACCTGCGGGTGCGGGCTCCGGCTTGTCTGCCACGACGGCTTCCGTCGTGAGGAACAGGCCTGCGATCGAAGCGGCGTTCTGCAGAGCAGAGCGGGTCACCTTGACCGGGTCGTTGACACCGGCAGCCAGGAGGTCTTCGTATTCGCCGGTTGCAGCGTTGAGACCGTGACCGGTTTCGAGTCCGCGCACCTTTTCGGCAACAACTCCGGGTTCGAGGCCGGCGTTGATGGCGATCTGCTTGAGCGGAGCTTCGATGGCGACCTTGACGATGGCGGCACCGGTGGCTTCGTCACCTTCGAGGTTGAGGTTTTCGAAGGCCTTGGCGCTTGCCTGGATGAGGGCCACGCCACCGCCGGCGACGATGCCCTCTTCCACAGCAGCCTTGGCGTTGCGGACGGCATCTTCGATGCGGTGCTTGGTTTCCTTCAGTTCGACTTCGGTTGCGGCACCAGCCTTGATGACTGCAACACCGCCGGCCAGCTTGGCCAGACGCTCCTGCAGCTTTTCGCGGTCGTAGTCCGAGTCCGAGTTTTCGATCTCGGTGCGGATCTGCTGCACGCGGCCGGCGATTTCGTCGGCGTCGCCAGCACCTTCGACGATGGTGGTTTCGTCCTTGGTGACAACAACCTTGCGGGCGGTGCCCAGCAGGTCGAGCGATGCGTTCTCCAGCTTGAGGCCAACCTCTTCGGCGATGACCTGACCGCCGGTGAGGATCGCAATGTCGGCAAGCTGAGCCTTGCGGCGGTCACCGAAGCCGGGAGCCTTGACGGCAACCGACTTGAAGGTGCCGCGGATCTTGTTGACCACGAGGACGGCGAGGGCTTCGCCTTCGACGTCTTCTGCGATGATCAGCAGCGGCTTGCCGGACTGCTGGATCTTCTCAAGAACCGGCAGGAGGTCCTTCACGTTCGAGATCTTGGAGTTGACGATGAGGATGTAGGGGTCCTCGAGCACCGTTTCCTGGCGCTCTGCGTCAGACACGAAGTAACCGGAGATGTAGCCCTTGTCGAAGCGCATACCCTCGGTCAGTTCGAGTTCGAGGCCGAAGGTGTTGGACTCTTCGACGGTGACGACGCCTTCCTTGCCGACCTTGTCGATGGCCTGGGCAATGAGTTCGCCGATTGCAGGGTCGCCAGCGGAAATGCCGGCGGTAGCAGCGATCTGCTCCTTGGTTTCGATTTCCTTCGCGGAGTCGAGCAGAACCTCGGTCAGCGAGTCGACGGCCTTTTCAATGCCGCGCTTGAGGCTGAGCGGGTCCGCACCGGCTGCGACGTTGCGCAGACCTTCGGACACGAGAGCCTGAGCCAGAACGGTAGCGGTGGTCGTACCGTCACCTGCGACGTCGTCGGTCTTCTTGGCAACTTCCTTGACGAGTTCGGCGCCGATCTTTTCGTAGGCGTCTTCGAGCTCGATTTCCTTGGCGATGGACACACCGTCGTTCGTGATGGTGGGTGCGCCCCACTTCTTTTCGAGAACAACATTGCGTCCGCGGGGACCAAGCGTCACCTTGACTGCATCAGCCAGGGTGTTCAGGCCGGTCTCCAGGCCGCGACGAGCTTCTTCGTCGAATGCAATGAGCTTTGCCATAGTGGCTGGCTTCCTCCCTGTAAGGGGTGGCAGTTGACTAGCACCGCCAGGTGCCCGCGACGGCAGGAAGCTGAACCTGAATCCCTTCTTCAGGCCCGGCTACCTCTGCCTGGGCAGTGCATTTCACCACCACTAGATTTAGCACTCTCGACATGAGAGTGCAAATGCTGGACGTTGCTTCTTCCGACACACCCGTCAGCCGGAATCCACGCCTTAGCCGCACACAAACTCCCGGTAGCCGGGATCTGCGCCTTAGCTGTACTGATCGGGGAGGTTAGTTAATCGTGTGATTGGTGGCTGGCCTCCGCATGCGGAATGGGGTCGGTGGTGATTGTAGTCGTGGAGCCATTGGCCAAGTGCGTTGTTGCGTTCGTTTTCTGATTGGTAGCACCTGGCATAGGCCCACCCATCTGTGAGTGTGCGGTGGAAGCGTTCGATCTTGCCGTTCGTCTGTGGCCGGTAGGGTCGTGTCCATTTCGGAGTGATGCCCAGTTGGGCGCACGTTTGCTGCCACAGTGTGGATCGGTAACACGACCCGTTATCACTGATGACTCTCTTGACGTGAACATTGCGGGCTGCGAACCACGCAGCCGCCCGACGTAACACCCCTGCTGCGGTGACGGCCTTTTCATCATCGTGGATCTCTGCGTACGCCACCCGGGAATGGTCATCGACCACGGTGTGGACAAAGCAATATCCCAACGCTGAGTGTCTAGACCGTTCCGGTGGCTTGCCTTTTGTCTTTGCCCGGTTGAGGAAACCCTGAGCCTTGCCGACAAACCGCCACCCACCACCATCGGGGATCTTGCCGAACTTCGTCACATCCACATGGAGTAAGTCCCCCGGCTGATCATGTTCATAACGACGCACGACCTCACCGGTGGCACGGTCAAGATACGACAGCCGGTTCAGCCGGCAGCGTGTAAGCACCTGATGCGCTGTTGACGGCGCCACACCGCACAGAACAGCCAACTGCGCAGGTCCGATGCGTTTACGCAACCGCAGCGACACGATGCGTTTGACGACCTTAGACGCGGTCTTATTCGGACTCCTATGGGGTCGGGAAGAACGATCCTGCATGCCTTCACC
>NZ_KV789352.1:0-1431 GCF_001807555.1 Brevibacterium sp. HMSC08F02
GGTCAAGTCCTTTTGTGTGGTGTATGAAATCGTTGTGATTCCTTCGAGATTTACTGCGGGTTATGCGGCGATCGCCGCTGGCTGTTCGCTCTCCTCCTTCTCCTGATTTGTGTCGTCATCATCGACGGTACGGGCCGCTTCGAGCGCTCCTAGGTTCATGTAGCGTCGGCCCTCGGCCCACTCATCATGCTGCTCCGCAAGCACCGCCCCAACCAGACGCGTAATTGAGGCGCGGTCGGGGAAAATCCCGACCACGTTCGTCCGCCGCCGGATCTCCTTGTTGAGTCGTTCGTTCGGGTTATTCGACCAGACTTGCCGCCACACCTGCTTCGGAAACGACGTGAACGCGAGGATCTGGTCGCGTGCCTGCTCCAGATGTTCCGCCGTTTTGGGCAGTTGGTTCCATAATGCGTCGAGGACGCGATCATATTGAGCGTGCACCTCGTCACGGTTGGGCTGATCAAACACCGAGTGCAGCAGGGTTTTTACCCACGGCCATGACGTCTTAGGGGTTACGGCCATGAGGTTCGCGGCGTAGTGGGTGCGGCACCGCTGCCAACTGGCTCCAGGGACGGTCGCCCCGATTGCTTCTACCAGCCCCTGGTGTGCGTCCGAGGTGACAAGCTTCACCCCGGTGAGGCCTCGTGCGACAAGGTCGCGGAAGAACGCGAGCCAGCCGGCTCCGTCTTCAGCGGATGCGATCTGTAGGCCGAGGATCTCCCGATGCCCGTCACTGTTCACTCCGGTAGCGATATACGCGTGCACACCGGTGACGCGGCCTCCTTCCCGGACTTTCATGACGAGCGCGTCCGCGGCAACAAACGTGTACGGTCCCTGATCGAGCGGTCTGGTGCGGAAGTCTTCAACGTGTTCGTCGAGCTCTTTGGCCATCACCGACACCTGCGACTTCGACAACCCGGTAATGCCGAGGGTTTGTACGAGCGCGTCCATCCGCCTGGTCGACACCCCTTTCAAGTAGCAGGTCGCAACCACGGAGGTGAGGGCACGCTCCGCACGTCTACGCCGCTCCAGTAGCCAGTCCGGGAAGTAGGACCCCTCCCGTAGTTTCGGGATCTGAATGTCCAAACTCCCGGTTCGGGTGTCGAAGCGACGCGAACGGTACCCGTTACGGCGGTTCACACGGTCGCTCGTGATCTCGCCATAGGAGGCGCCGCACACGGCGTCGGCTTCGGCTGACATGAGCGCGTTAATGAACGTGGTGAGCATCTGGCGCAACAGGTCTGGGGAAGCTTGGGCAAGGTGTTCTTCAAGAAATCGGGCAGGGTCGATATCGTAGGGTTTGACGGTCACCGTCGTTGGTCCTTTCGAGGTTAGGTTTCTAAGGCTTCTCGAAGGGATCACACGGTGACCGTCACCCATGTTCAGGTATGGTCACCGGCCGATCCGTACACCACCATACTGGACACTACT
>NZ_KV789353.1:0-1330 GCF_001807555.1 Brevibacterium sp. HMSC08F02
TTTTTCGGTTGGGGATGGGCTCGCGGCCTATCAGTTTGTTGGTGGGGTAATGGCCTACCAAGACGACGACGGGTAGCCGGCCTGAGAGGGCGACCGGCCACACTGGGACTGAGACACGGCCCAGACTCCTACGGGAGGCAGCAGTGGGGAATATTGCACAATGGGGGAAACCCTGATGCAGCGACGCCGCGTGGGGGATGACGGCCTTCGGGTTGTAAACCTCTTTCAGTAGGGAAGAAGCCTTTGGGTGACGGTACCTGCAGAAGAAGTACCGGCTAACTACGTGCCAGCAGCCGCGGTAATACGTAGGGTACAAGCGTTGTCCGGAATTATTGGGCGTAAAGAGCTCGTAGGTGGTTTGTCGCGTCTGCTGTGGAATCGTGCCGCTTAACGGTGCGCGTGCAGTGGGTACGGGCAGACTGGAGTGCAGTAGGGGAGTCTGGAATTCCTGGTGTAGCGGTGAAATGCGCAGATATCAGGAGGAACACCGGTGGCGAAGGCGGGACTCTGGGCTGTTACTGACGCTGAGGAGCGAAAGCATGGGGAGCGAACAGGATTAGATACCCTGGTAGTCCATGCCGTAAACGTTGGGAACTAGGTGTGGGGTCCATTCCACGGATTCCGCGCCGTAGCTAACGCATTAAGTTCCCCGCCTGGGGAGTACGGCCGCAAGGCTAAAACTCAAAGGAATTGACGGGGGCCCGCACAAGCGGCGGAGCATGCGGATTAATTCGATGCAACGCGAAGAACCTTACCAAGGCTTGACATGCACTGGAATCGCCTAGAGATAGGTGCGCCCTTCGGGGCTGGTGTACAGGTGGTGCATGGTTGTCGTCAGCTCGTGTCGTGAGATGTTGGGTTAAGTC
The DNA here is from genome assembly GCF_001807555.1 of Brevibacterium sp. HMSC08F02. Classification (NCBI taxonomy): domain Bacteria; kingdom Bacillati; phylum Actinomycetota; class Actinomycetes; order Micrococcales; family Brevibacteriaceae; genus Brevibacterium; species Brevibacterium sp. HMSC08F02. Next base: position 867 of record NZ_KV789353.1, read on the forward strand.
CCGCAACGAGCGCAACCCTCGTTCTATGTTGCCAGCACGTGATGGTGGGAACTCATAGGAGACTGCCGGGGTCAACTCGGAGGAAGGTGGGGATGACGTCAAATCATCATGCCCTTTATGTCTTGGGCTTCACGCATGCTACAATGGTCGGTACAGAGGGTGGCGATGCCGTGAGGTGGAGCGAATCCCTTAAAGCCGGTCTCAGTTCGGATCGTAGTCTGCAACTCGACTACGTGAAGTCGGAGTCGCTAGTAATCGCAGATCAGCAACGCTGCGGTGAATACGTTCCCGGGCCTTGTACACACCGCCCGTCAAGTCACGAAAGTCGGTAACACCCGAAGCCGGTGGCCTAACCCTTGTGGGGGGAGCCGTCGAAGGTGGGACCGGTGATTGGGACTAAGTCGTAACAAGGTAGCCGTACCGGAAGGTGCGGCTGGATCACCTCCTTTCTAAGGAGCAACACA
>NZ_KV789354.1:0-48398 GCF_001807555.1 Brevibacterium sp. HMSC08F02
GCCCGGGTCAACGCACTCTAGAACCGGAAGAGCCAGATAAGGGCGGCAGTTTCCGATTATCTGTTTTCCCACGGAACTTGTAAGGGCAGGAAATCCCTGGGAGTTACCGGAACTGCAGCACTTGACGGAATTCGGGAGGTGAAGTGCGTATGACTGAACCATCAGATGTAACCGAGCGAATATCTGAATTGAAAAAGGACTGCTGGAACAGCTTCGCCTTGCGGTCAATATTCTCCGTTGCGGTCGCCTTCGGGATGATGCTGTTGGCGTGGGGGCAGGACAATCGCTTCCTAGTGTTCGCCGTCGGCTTGCTTCTTTTTCTGGGATTGTCGGCTTGGGCAGTTTTGGAGAGGTTCCACCAGAGCCGTAAGAAACTGCTCGAGTCTGAAGGGCTGGCCTGAACTTCCAAACAGCAATGTGGCGGGAGCGTTCTGCCCCCCGGCGGGAAGGCTGCGAAATTTGTATCAGCGGCATTGGGGGCCGTGACAGCAGATTTCATTTCTAATCACGGCAGATGTAAGAACGGTAAGTCCCTGCGCATTACGGGAACGCCTGGTGGTGACGCTATTAAGGAGGTGAAGTGCGTATGAGCAAGTTCACCCAATTGTCTGATGCCGTTTCTGACTTAAAACGAAAGTGTTGGGAAAAGTTCGCACTGTTGGGGTTGGCCTCACTTGGTATTGCGATTGCCATGACAGTTTTGCTAGGGGGCCATAATAACCGTTTTTTGGTATTTGGCCTGTGGTTGCTGTTTCCTCTGTCCATGTCAGCCTGGAACGCTATCGACACTTATTACCGCGGCCGTAAGAAACTGCTCGAATCTGAAGGGCTGGCCTGAATTGCCAAACAACAATGCGGCGGGAGCGTTCTGCTCCCGCCGCATTGTTTAATGCCCAACCGCAGCTACAACTCCAACCGCAGCAGCCGCTCAGCTGACTTCGCGTTCGATCCTGTTGATGAGCGTGTCCAGGGCGACGATGTTGCGTCCGCCTTCGGGGATGATGAGGTCCGCACTGCGCTTCGACGGGTCCACGTAGAGTTCGTGCATCGGCTTGACCGTTTTGAGGTACTGCTCTTCGACCGAAGCCAGTGACCGGCCGCGTTCCACCACGTCGCGCTGAATACGGCGCAGGATCCGCACGTCGGCGTCCGTGTCGACGAACAGTTTGAGGTCCAGCTGCTCGGTCAGCTCCGGCAGTGCAAACAGCAGAATCCCCTCGATAACCAAAACGGGGGAGGGCTCCACCCGGATGGTCTCGGCGGCGCGGTTGTGTTCCGCGAAGTTGTACACGGGGCAGTCAATCGCGTGCCCCGCGCGCAGCTGCCGCAGGTGCTCGGCCATGAGCTCGACATCGAAGGCTTCGGGTGCGTCGTAGTTCGTCACCACCCGTTCGTCCCACGTCAGGTGTGACTGGTCCTTGTAGTAGTTGTCCATGAAGACAACCGAGGACTGCCCGGAAAACCGGTCAAGCAGCGCTCGCGTCAGCGTTGTTTTGCCGCTGCCGGTGCCGCCGGCAACACCGACCGTGAAACAGGACATCGGGCCTCCTCGAAATCGTTCCCGTACAGAATAGTCGAGCAGCCGCTGCCGAGGTGCCGCTCGGCTTATGCGTGCATGCTCTTCTGGTCGTAGCTGGACAGGAACTCTTCAAGCCGGTCGAGGGCTTCTGCGAGGTCGGTGACGCTGGGCAGGGTGACCAGGCGGAAGTGGTCGGTGTCTTCCCAGTTGAAGGCGGTGCCGTGGCTGACGAGGATCTTCTGTTCGCGCAGCAGATCCAGCGCGAACTGTTCGTCGTCGACAATGCCGAAGCGGTCCTTGTCCAAACGGGGGAACAGGTACAGGGCACCCTGGGCGGGAACGCAGTCCACGCCGTCGATTTCGTTGAGCCTGCGTGTGGCCAGTTCCATCTGCGCACCCAGGCGGCCCTGCGGCAGCACGAGGTCGTCAATTGACTGACGTCCGCCAAGGGAGGCCTGAATCGCGTACTGGGCGGGCACATTGGCGCACATGCGCATATCGGCCAGCAGTTTGATCCCGGCAATGTAGTCCTGGGCTTTCCAGTCCGGCCCGGTGATCGCCAGCCAGCCGGAACGGTAGCCGGCCACCCGGTAGGCCTTTGACAGTCCGGAGAACGTCAGACACAGCACGTCTTCGCCGGTCAGGGAGGCCATGTTGATCATTTCGGCATCGCCGTAGGTGATCTTTTCGTAGATCTCATCGGCAAAGATCAGCAGGTCGTTCTTTTCGGCCAGCTGAACGATCTTCGTAAGCGTTTCACGCGAATACACTGCACCGGTGGGATTGTTCGGGTTGATGACCACAATGCCCTTGGTGCGCGGGGTGATCTTCGCTTCGAGATCCTCAAGGTCAGGGTTCCAGCCGTCTTCTTCAAGGCACCGGTAGTGCACCGGGGTGCCGCCGGACAGGGCGACCGAGGCGGTCCACAGCGGATAGTCGGGGCTGGGCACCAGGATTTCGTCACCGGGATTGCACAGCGCCTGCAGCGACAGCGTGATGAGCTCAGAAACGCCGTTGCCCAAGAACACCTCGTCAGAATCAAGGTTCTCGATCCCGCGGGTTTCGTAGTACTGCACAACCGCGCGGCGAGCCGACGGCAGACCCCTGGAATCTGAATAGCCCTGCGCTTCCGGCAGGTGCTTGATCATGTCGACCAGCACCGCATCGGGCGCTTCAAAGCCGAACGGAGCCGGATTGCCGATGTTGAGCTTGAGGATCTTGTGCCCCGCCGCCTCCATTTTCTGGGCTTCCGACAGGACGGGACCGCGCAGGTCATAGAGCACGTCTTTGAGCTTGTCCGACTGCTTGAACATGGCTGCCTTTCTGCTGCCTTTCTGCTGTGTGCGTCACACCACACACTAGGCCACCGGATTTCGCTGACGACACAGCCGTCGAGGTGCCGCCCGCCTCCCGCCTGATCTTCAAGGACGAGACAGGCGGCACCGAAAGGGCGAGCGAGCAATAATAGAGGCGCTATGCCGTCGACAGACATGTACATCTACATCCTCGACTTGGTGGGCGTTCTCGCATTCGCCCTGTCGGGGAACCTTCTGGCGTCGCGAAAGAACATCGACCTGACCGGCGGAATCGTGCTGGGCATGCTGACCGCAACCGGCGGGGGAATCGCCCGCGACCTCATCCTGGCCACCAGGCCGGCGGCCTTCAAAGATCCCGTCTACCTGCTCATCCCGATTGCCGCCGGCATCATCGTCTACCTGATCGGTCCGCGCGTTGTGCAGGCTGAGCGCGGAATCGTGTTCTTCGACGCGATCGGCCTGGGCGTGTTCGTCGTCATCGGCACCACAAAAGCCCTGCACTACGGCATGCCGGTGCTGTCGGCCGTTCTGCTGGGACTCATGACCGGTGTGGGCGGCGGAATGCTGCGCGATGTCTTCGCCAACCGCGTCCCCGTCGTGTTCCAAAGCTCCGACCTCTACGTCATCCCCGCCGTCGTCGGTGCGGCAGTCACCGCCGGGCTCCACCAGGCTGATCTCATCACCTGGTGGTCCGAGGTCGGCGTCATCGCAATGGTGACCATCTTTCGCCTGCTTGCGCTGCGCTTCGGCTGGCGAGCACCCTCATCCATGCGCAGCTGGTCCATCCGGCCCATCACCCGCCGCACCCTGAGCAGAGAAGAGGAACAGGAATGACGCCTCCCGTTGGCTGGTGGTCGCAGACCGCGGCGAACCTCGGCATCGAACTGTGGCGAATCCCGTTCATCATCGGTGCGGCAATCGGCATCTACTTCATCCTGGCGCTGCTCGTGCGGCTCTACGGGGCGCGCTCGCTGTCATCGCTGTACATGACCGACACGATCGCAGTCATCATGCTCGGCTCGGTTGCCGGCCGTGTCATCCTCGGCAATAAGCCCACACTGGCCACCGGTGTGATCGCGCTGGTGTGCATCCTTACGCTCGCCTCGTTCATGCGGTTCATCAACCGCAGATTCGGAGCGCAGTCGCGCACCGCCCCGCATCCCATCGTCGTCATGGCCAACGGCGAAGTTCTGGAAGACCAGCTCAAGAGAGCCCACCTGGCCCGCGTTGACCTCTATGCCGCGCTGCGCCAAAACGGGGTCTTTCAGCCGGAAAAGGTGCGCGGCGTCATCTTCGAACAGACCGGCCAGTTCACCGTCATCAAAACGGACGAGCAGGTCGACCCGGAGCTGCTCCGAGGTGTGTCTGGGGCCGAGGAGATCCTGGGGCACAAACCGGGGGATCTCACCGAATAGCATCGGCGGGGTCTCTCAGGTTTCGTGAACCCGGCTGTGCGAAGCTGGGCCTAACACACTTCGAGGGAAGGAACATCTATGTCCACCATGAGCAGGCGCGATGTCTTCAAGAGCGCCGGTGTCATCGGAACTGTCGCAGCCACGGGAACCGTTCTGGCGGCCTGCTCCAGCCAGGACCTCGGTGAAATCGAAGTCAACGTTGCTGACGTTCCGGAAGGCTCCGGCATCATCAAGGACAACTTCGTCGTTGTGCAGCCCGAGAAGGGACAGTTCAAAGCGTTCTCCGCCGTGTGCCCCCACCAGGGCTGCCTGGTCAACCAGGTGGACGAAGAAAAGATCGTGTGCCCCTGCCACACATCGCACTTCTCTTCCAAGGACGGCTCGTTCATTTCCGGTGCCGCCCAGAAACCGCTTGACGAAGCTCAGCTGACCCAGGACGGCGACACGCTGCATGTCTCCGGAAAGTGACGCTTCGAGCCCGGAAGAAACCCGCGGCTCACAGAAAGTTCGCGCATCCGCGGCGAAAGAAAACGAGTTCACCCACTACGGGCGCGTAGCCACGTGGATGATCGCCCGGGGACTGTGGTCGGTCATCTTCGGAATCGTCGTGGTGTTCTGGCCGCGCGTGCAGATCGACAGCCCCTTCAACACTGCCGTCGGAGTGCGCACAGCAGCGCTGCTCATCTTGGCCTACATCGTCGTGCAGGCCCTCATGCTGCTGGGCCAGGCGGCGAAAACCCCAGCCCTGCGCACCCAGCTTCTGGGCCAAGCAGTTGTTGTTCTGCCGGCAGCCGGCTTCCTGCTGTTTGCGTCTGAAGCCGGCGCAGTGCGAGCGGCGATCATGGTGTGGGCGCTGCTGCACGGACTGCTCGAAGCGTGGATCTACCTGCGCGTGAAACACCAGCGGATGTCCACCGACTTCGCAATCGCCGCCGCCGTCCACCTGCTTCTGGCCATCGCCATGATCGCCGGATCGAACATGAAGGCACTGTCGGAAATGGGCCTTACCGGAGCGGCTGCAACGATCATCGGCGTGGTCTATGCGGTCGGCGGCTTTACGCGCAACAATAGGAAAAACACCGGCGCAATCAGCGAGGATGGGGAATGAGCAACCACGCGCACATCGGTACCAGCTCAGCCGACGCCCACGGCATCGGCGTACAGACCGCTCTGCGGAAACTCGACCCGGAGCTCTTCCGGATCATCCAGCAGCTGGCCCGCGCGGAACAGCTCCTCGTCGCCACTGACTACGACGGCACCATCGCCCCCATCGTCGATTCACCCGCCCACGCCTACCCGAAAGAAGAATCGGTACAGGCCATGCGGGCCCTTGCAGAACTCGACAACACCACCTCGGCAGTGATTTCCGGGCGGTCCCTGCGGGACCTCGCCGCCATGTCGCGGCTTCCACGCGAAGTCCACCTGGTCGGCTCTCACGGCGGGGAAACCGACACGGACTTCGAAGAATCGCTCAGCCGGTCAGAACAGCACGCGCTGTCCACCCTGCGGCACGGTCTGGCCTCGGTCCAGGCGGCCATGCCTGCGCTCAACATCGAACCCAAACCCTCCGGTGCTGCCATCCACCTGCGCGGGCTCGAAGGAGCTCAGCGCCGCCAGGCAGAAGAAGCCGTGGCACGGCTCGAAGCGCTGTCGGGTGTGCGTTCGGTGCGCGGCAAAGAAGTCGTTGACCTCACAGTGGTCGACTCCACCAAGGGCGACGCCCTGAACAAACTGCGCCGCCGCCTGGATCAGCCGACCGTGCTGTACATCGGCGACGACGCATCAGACGAACCGGCTTTCGCTTCACTCGGCGAAGACGACCTGGGGCTGAAAGTCACAGAGGTCGCAGCCGAAAACCGACACGGCGAAAACGGGAACGGTGTGGAAACCGCCGCTCGGTTCCTGCTGAGCGGACCTGACGAGGTGGCACTCGTCTTGTCCTCGGTTGTTGCGCTGCGCCGCGCGTGGCTGTTCGGCAAAGAAGCCGTGCCGATTGAGCGCTACACCCTGCTGTCCAACGGGACAACCACCGCGCTGGTCGACCCGACCGCACAGATTTCCTGGCTGCCGCACCCTCTGCCGCATTCGGACTCCCTGTTCTCGGAAATCCTCGGCAGCGACGACGCCGGCTACTTCTCCGTGGTGCCGGCCCGCGAACCCAATGCACTGCCCATTTCCCAGCGCTACCGCGACGCCACGCACATCCTCGAAACCCGCTGGCAGCAGGTTTCCGTTACGGACTACCTGGCACCCGTGGCCGACGGCGACCCAGCCGGATCCGCCGTTCTGGTGCGCGCCCTCAAAGGCGAAGGGGAAGCGCTCATCCGCTTTGCACCTCGGCCCGATTACGGCGCCTACCCCGTACGTCTGAAGCTCACCGACCGCGGTGTGCGGGTGCGCGGTGTGGCAGAATCCGTTGAGCTGGTTGCACCCGACGTGCAGTTCAAAGTCATCCAGGACGGCGAATCCGAAACCGCGATTGCCCGCGTCAAACTAAAAGAGGACGCACCGGTTGTGCTCGCGCTCATCCTCGGCGGAGCTGAAAACACTGCGGCTGCGGTCCTTGAAGACGAAGCCGCCGTTCGCACATCAGTGAAAGAAGAATCGCGCGAATGGGTCGAAGCGCTTAGCCTGCCCACCAAGGCGCGCGATCGGGTTGGGCGCTCCGCCCTGACTTTGCGCGGGCTGTGCCACGCACCCACCGGGGGCATCCTGGCAGCTGCGACCACCTCGCTGCCCGAAGGCATCGGCGGTGTGCGCAACTGGGACTACCGCTACACGTGGCTGCGCGATGGTGCGCTCACCGCCTCGGCGCTTGTTGATCTTGGCTCTGCGGCTGAGGCCCGCGGTTTCCTGCAGTGGCTTGACGCCATCATCGCGCAGGCCGCCGAACAGGGCATGACAGTTGAAGAACTCCGCCCGCTGTACGCGGTCGACGGTTCGCAGCTGGTCACAGAAGCCGTTCTCGAACACCTGCCCGGCTACGCCGGTTCCAGGCCCGTGCGCGTGGGCAACGCCGCTGAACACCAGGTCCAGCTGGATGTGTTCGGTCCGGTTGCTGACCTCATCGTGAGCCTCGCCCGCTTTGACGGGACACTGTCGGATTCGCATTGGAAGCTGCTGGAAGACCTCGTGCAGGCGGTCGCCAACCGCTGGCACCAGGCCGACCACGGCATCTGGGAAGCCCGCCGGGCACCGAAGCACAACGTGTACACGAAGGTCATGTGCTGGCAGACGGTCGACAGGGCGCTCAAAGCGGCCGAAGAGTTCGGCCGTCCCGCAGGTGCTGACTGGGAACAGCTGCGCGAGGACATCAAGAACGACGTCTGCTCCAAGGGCTTCAACTCCAAGGTCGGCGCGTTCACGGTTGCCTACGGCGAAGACGATCTCGACGCCGCGTGTCTGTTCGTCGGACTGTCCGGCATGCTGCCGGCTGATGATGAGCGCTTCCGCGCAACCGTCGACGCCGTTGAGCGCAGCCTGCGCGAAGGACCCACCGTGTTCCGCTACCGCTACGACGACGGCCTGCCGGGCCTTGAGGGTGGTTTCCACATCTGCACGTCGTGGCTGATCGAATCGCTGCAGATGGTCGGCCGGACCGCTGATGCGCGCAACCTGTTCAACCGCATGGAAGCACTAATCGGCCCCACCGGCATGCTGCCAGAGGAATACGACCCCGTTGCCGAACGGCACCTGGGCAACACACCGCAGGCCTACAGCCACATCGGACACATCAAGGCGGCAATCGCCCTGAGCGAGTGAGACTGGAGCCCGCACGCGCTCAGTGCAGGCGTGCCCCGCGGGGCGCCCGCGTCAGCCGGCTAGCGCGTCTTTGCCCCATTTGAGGTCGGTCTTTGCGCCGCCTGCCTGTCCGGTGCCGAACCCCAGGTCCATGCCCAGCAGCTTCGCCTGCCCCTGAGCGATCACGAGGCCCAGTCCCATGCCGCCGCCCCCGCCGCTGGAGAAGCGCGTGGGGCCGATGGTCAGGATGTCGGTGGGGTAGCCGGGACCGTGGTCTTCTACGCGCACGGCCGTGTCTGTTGCGGTGACCGTGATCGGATCGGCGCCGTGCCTGATGGAGTTGATGACCAGGTTGGTGACGATCCGCTCAAAGCGCCGCTGATCAGTGTTGATGGTCACGTCTGCCAGTGCGAAGTCGGAGTTGATGACGTGGTCGCCCACCGCGCCGGATGACCGCAGATTGCTGATGAGCGCGTGCAGTGTGGTTGCAACGTGCATGGGCTGGACGATGACGCGTGCGGCTCCGCCCTCCAGCCGGGAGACCTCCAGGAGGTCCTCGACGAGCTCTTGCATTCGGCGGGCTCGCTCCTTGACCAGTTCCGCTGCTCGGGAGTCTTCTTCCAGCAGGCCGGCGGCGGTGATGAGGCCGGTGAGCGGCGTGCGCAGTTCGTGCGCCAAGTCAGCTGTGAACCGCTGTTCGGTGTCGATGCGCTCTGACAGCCGGGCCACAGCGGAATCGACGGCATCGGCGAAGTCGGCGACTTCGTCGTGGCCGCTGGTGATGACATCGCCGATCTTCACCGAGGTGTCGCCGGCGGCAATCTGCCTGGCCACTTCGGCCCCGCGTGTCAGTCGGCCGGAAATCGTCCCGATTGTGAGCGCTCCGAAGCCGCCGACGAGCAGCGCTCCGATGACTGACGCGATGATGATGGTCGTGTTGGACTTCTTGCGCATCTGTTCGTATTCGACCGCCGAATGGTAGGTCGACAGCACCTCGGTTTCCCCACCGACGGTGATCGGCATGGCCGCCCACATGACGGGTTCACCGGTTTCGGGCAGCGTCCCCTTCACGGTGGCGGTCCGTCCCTGTTGGGCGGATTCGCGTGCGGCTTCGGGGGCTTCCGGGCTGTTGATGCGGGCGTCCAGCAGCAGTTGGCCCGTTTCGCGGTAGACGCTGTGTGCCTGTTCGAGCTTCCATTGGGCTTGTCTGCGCAACAGAGCATCGTCAGTGTTGCTCGACGTATTGCGCACAACCGCCCCGAGCATGAGCGCTGTGAGCACCACGCCCGCGAACAGAACGAGGACGAGTTTCAGCCGCAGTGACACGGCTCAGCCTGCAAAGCGGTAGCCGAAACCGCGGACGGTTTCGATCATGCGGGCACCGATCTTCTTGCGCAGCCGCTGAATGTGGACATCGACAACACGCGAATCGCCAGCCCATTCGCCGCCCCACACGGTCATCGCGATCTTTTCGCGTGAGTAGACGTGTTTCGGGTCTTCTGTCAGCAGCAGAAGAATTCGCAGCTCGGTGGGGGTCAGGTGGACTTCTTTTCCGTCGACCGTGACCGTCAGGCGGCTGTTGTCGAGTTCGAGGGAACCCAGCTTGGTCGTCGTGGAGCGCGCATCGGGGCCTACAGTTGGGCTCGAGGCACCTCCCGAGGTGGTGCTCGACGGATCTTGCAGTCCCGGGGTGGGGCCCAGGACTTCCGGGATCGCGCTGGCGCCCAGGATGGGCGCTGTGTCGTTGCGGCCGCCCTCCCACTGCTGGGCGGTCGCTGTGTTTGTGCCGCCAGTGGGAGCTGTGTGCGGGCTGGGGGATCCAACGGGGTCCTGTCCGACGGGGGCGGAGCCGAAGCCCATCGCCCCGGTGCCCGCGGTGACGAAACGGCGCACGATAGTGCGGATGCGGGCGTTGAGAACCTGCATGTCGAACGGTTTCGTCAGGTAGTCATCCGCCCCGGCTTCGAGCGCCTGGACGATGTCGATTGGGTCAGACCGCGCAGAGATCACAATGATCGGCACGGTCGACTTTTCGCGGATGGCACGAGTGATGGACGCGCCGTTCATGGTGGGCAGCATGAGGTCGAGCAGAACGGCGTCAGCGCCGTGTTCGGCCACGTATTCGTAGCCGTCGCGGCCGTCGGCGAATGTCGTGACCGTGTAGCCGAAGCGCTCCAGAGCCAACTGTGTGGTTTCGCGGATCACTTCGTCGTCTTCGACCAAGACAATATGCATGCCCACCCCTTTCCGATGGGTATTCTACTGAGTTCTAGTCGACAGACCACCCTCGGACCACTGTGTCGATCGGCTGAGCTTCTTTGCTGACCGGGCGGGGGTCCAGACGGCCGTGGGCAGAAAAACGAGGTGCCGGTCGCGGTTGGGTGACGCCGTCGACTTCCGTGTAAGTGCCCCGGGCTTTCAGCTGGGGGTCGTCCAGTGCCTGTTCCATGGACCACACGGGGGCAACGCAGGCGTCGGTGGGGTCGAAGATCTCAGTCCAGTGCGCCAGCGGGTGCTGTGCGATGGCATCGGCGATGAGCTGGTGGACTTCCGCGAACTTCCGCGGGTCGAAGCGGCCCTTTTGGGTCCATTCGGGCAGGCCCAGGTGTTCGCGCAGCTCTTCGAAGAACTGCGGTTCCAGCGGTGCCACGGCAAGGTATTCGCCGTCGGAGGTTCGGTAGTAGGAGTACGAGGGCTGCGATCCGTCGAGGAAGTTCCGGCCGCGAGCGTCCTGCCACATGCCCGTGTCTTTCAGGGCCCACAGCATGGTGGCCAGTGTTGCTGTGCCGTCGACGATAGCGGCATCGATCACTTGGCCGCGGCCAGTGGAGCTGCGCTCAAACAGGGCGGCGAGGATGCCGGTGACCAGGAACATGGACCCACCCCCGAAGTCGCCAACAAGGTTCAGCGGCGGGACGGGGCCGCTGTCAGCGCTGCCGATGAGCGAGGCCATGCCGGTGCGCGCAATGTAGCCCATGTCGTGACCCGCACGGTCTGCCAGCGGGCCGTCCTGCCCCCAGCCGGTCATACGGCCGTACACCAGGCCGGGATTGCGTTCGAGAAGCACATCCGGCCCCAGGCCAAGGCGCTCCATGACACCGGGGCGGAAGCCCTCAATGAGCACATCGGCCCGATCGAGCAGTTCGAGCACACCTTCGACAGCCGCAGGGTCTTTCAGATCAGCTTCGACAATTCGGCGGCCGCGCGCCGTGACGTCAGATTTCTTAGCGTTGCCCGGCCTGTCGATTCGCACAACATCAGCGCCGAGGTCAGCCAGGATCATCGCGGCGTGCGGACCCGGGCCCAGTCCTGTGAACTCAACGACCTTCAGTCCGGCCAGCGGCCCGGCTGTGCTTGTGTGCTGGCTTGTTTCCGTGTTGCCGCCGGCTGTGCTGTGCTGAGTCATGGTGTCCCTTCTGTGACTGCTTTGTCATCTGGGTCACATATTAGACAGGGGCACTGACACGGCCGAACGGTGCTTGCCATTCGGACGCGCGTACACTGGACGGCATGGCAAAAGACACGTCGGTTTCGCAGAATTCGGGTTCGTCCAAGGCTGTGTCTTATAAGGACACGTACACCTTCGGCATCATCACGGGCCTTATTGTGTTCGTGCTGACAATGATCTTCACCCGCGGCTGGCAGTCGTTTGAGCGCTTCGGCCTGGTGCTTCTCTACACCGTGATCACGGCGATCGTGGTCACCGGACTGGCGGCACTCATGAACTACATCGTGTCGAAGGACAAGACCGTTCACGACCCCGATTCGCCCGTGATGGACTGATTTGAATAAGAAAAAGAACGAGGCGCCTGCCCCGTTCTTTTTCTTCCCCGGGTTTCGCTTCACTCACCTGGGGTGAGTGAATCGAAACCCGGCAGTGCGGATTAATCCTTGGTGCAACCGGCTATTTGAACCGAAGCAACCGCAGGCTGTTGAGCACAACAAACACTGAACTGAACGCCATGGCGGCCCCTGCGATCATGGGGTCGAGTTTGCCCGATACCGCGATGGGCACAGCCAGCACGTTGTAGATGAATGCCCAAAACAGGTTCTGCTTAATGCTGCGAACAGTGCGGTGGGATAGGCGAATAGCCTGTGGAATCTGCTGTGGGTCCGAACGCATGAGTGTAATGTCCGAAGCCGCAATCGCAACATCGGTTCCCGTGCCCATCGCTACGCCCAGATCCGCTCCGGCCAGGGCAGCGGCGTCATTGACTCCGTCGCCGACCATCGCAACACTGCGGCCTTCAGCCTGGAGGGCCTGAACGTGCGCGTACTTGTCCTCCGGCTTCACACCCGCGTGAACTTCGTCAATGCCGATGGCGTCAGCCACTGCCTGTGCGGACACCGGGTTGTCACCAGTGAGCAGAACAGCGCGCAGACCGAGTTCGTGCAGTTCGTCAATGGCAGGCTTGGCGGAGTTCTTAATCGTGTCGGCCACCCAGGCCCGACCCCGGAATTCACCATCAACCGCAACAGCAACCTCAGTCGCAGCCGGGTGGTCATCAACCTCCGGGACAGAAACACCCTGGTCAGCCAGAAGCGCCGAGCTTCCAACGAGAACCTTGTGCCCATCAACTGTGGCAGTGATCCCGCCACCTGAGATGTTGGCAAAATCGGTGACTTCACGACTAACGGAAACAGGCGAATCTGAGCCAGCCTCCGCCTCGTCAATGTGGGAAGCGGCCTGAACAACAGCGCGAGAGATCGGGTGCTCGCTGGCACCCTCGGCAGCGGCGGCGAGCGCCAGATCGTCAGGTGTCAGATCGTGCGAAACCACCCGCATGCGGCCCTCGGTGACGGTGCCGGTCTTGTCCAGCACGACGGTGTCGAGCGTGCGGGCTGCTTCCATGGCCTCGGGCCCGGAGACCAGAATGCCCAGCTGCGAACCGCGGCCGGACGACACCGCGAGCGCGGTCGGTGTGGCCAGCCCCAGCGCGCACGGGCAGGCGATGACGACGACCGTGATCGCGGCGTGCAGACCGTAAATCCAGTCGCCGCCGAAAATGCCCCACCCCAGCAGGGTGAGCACGGCGATGCCCAAAATCGTGGGCACGAAAACTGCGGAAATCGAATCGGCAATGCGCTGCGCGGCAGGTTTGCCGGTTTGGGCGCGGGCGACTAGGCGGGACATCTCGGCAAGAGTGGTGTCCGAACCGACGCGATCGGCCCGCACCGTCAAAGTGCCCGAGGTGTTCATGGTTGCGCCCGTGACCTTCGAATCCTCGGTGACCTCGACGGGTGCGGATTCGCCTGTCAGCATGGATTCATCAACGGCTGAAGTACCGCCGACAACTGTGCCGTCAGCGGCAATTGTTTCACCGGGGCGGACGCGGAAAACATCGCCCACACGCAACTGATCAGCGGCGATAGTGCGCTCAGTGACCTGGCCGTCAGCGTCGGTTTCAACCAGCAGCGCCTCTTTTGAGCCCAGGTTGATGAGTTCACGCAGCGCCTTCGTGGCATTCGACTTGGCGCGGTGCTCCAGCACGCGCCCGGCCAGCAGGAACACTGTGACGGCGACGGCGGCCTCGAACCACACGTGCGCATTGTGCGGCAGAACCCAATTTCCGGCCGCCGCCTGCGCGAAAACAGTCCACAGCGAATACAGGGTCGCGGTGATGACACCCACTGAAATCAGGGTGTCCATTGTGGAGGAAAAACCGCGTGCGGCCTTGAACGCCGCCTCGTGGAACGGCCACGCACCCCACGTCACAACCGGCAGCGACAGCGCAAGAATCAGCCAGTGCCATCCCGGGAAATGCCACGACATGACCATCGAAATGGCGATGACCGGAGCCCCGAGGATTGCGCTGACAATCAGGCGGGTACGGAAGCGAGAGGCGAGATCCGGTTCGTCTGCTGGGTCCTCAAAGGACTGCACCGACGCCCCGTAGCCGGTCTTTTCGACCACTGCGATGAGGTCCTCGTCGGTGACATCTGAGCTGACCTCGACGTGAGCCGAGTTCAGAGGCAGGTTGACCACCGCCTCGACCCCGTCAAGCCGGTTGAGCTTCTTCTGCACCCGTGACGAGCATGACGCGCACGTCATGCCGGTAATGGCAAGGTCGACTTCCCGGACTTGTGTTGCCGAGGTGGAGCTTCCGACCGGGTCTGGGTGTTCGGCTGGGGTGGGAGTCATTTGACGATGGTGTAGCCGGCTTCGTCGATTGCGTCGTTGAGGTCGGCTTCGGCCAGCGGTGTGGCCGATTCGATGGTGACCGGCGAGATTCCGCCTTCGACGAGTTCCACCTTGACGGACTGCACGCCGTCGATTGCGCCGACTTCGTCCTTGACTGCATTGACGCAGTGGTTGCAGGTGAGGCCGGAAACGTTGATGGTCGTCGTAGCCATGAGCCCTCCTAAAATTCAGGCGATGCCGTGCGCGGCTTCGCCGTGGCATTGAGTTTCGGGTGCCCACCGAGTTGGCGTGTGTCGCCGGTTTGGTGGGTCTACCGGGGCAACGACGACACCCGCCAGAATATTCCATGGGGGCTGTGGTGGGCTGTGGGCGTTGTGTGAGGGCGGTAAGTTCGGTAAAATACGGCTTATCAAGACCGGTTCCGCTGCTCTTCGTAGCAGTCCAGGGCCGGTCCTCATTTTTCTTCGGACCTCCGAGGGGCTTAACGTGTCGCAGCCGGCGAAAAACTTCAAGTCTCATGACCAACAGATCGGAATCAGCAGCCCCTCTGGAAACACTGACCCAGGCCAAACGCTGGTAGGTTTTTGTTCAGCACCGCCCGAAGCATCCGCTGGAGGTCACCGTCTATGAATCTGGACCCGACTGCTCTGCTGCTTGGCATTGGCATGCTTCTCGGCGGGGGCCTCGGCTGGACCTTCTACATGAAGGCCATACGAAAAAAGCCTGAAACCGAAGAGTGGTACGACTCGGCTGATGGTTGGGAGAGCGGCGTCACGGACCGCGATGCCTCCCTGTATTTGGTTCCCTTCGGTTCACTGTTCTTCTTTCTTTTCGGGTTCCTAATGCTGCTGTCCTGCTTCACTATCCCAGACTCGGTCAAACCGGTGCTTTTCTGTGTGTACGCAGTGGCTGCCGCCCTTCCGGTTATCGGCATGATCGGAATTATGGGAATCCCGCTGCCGTGGCCTATTGTGCCGCGCTGGGTCGTCGACATCCGCAAGAAGAAGCGCGCCCGAGCCCGCGAGCGCCGAGCAGCCAAGAGGGCGGCGAAGAGGGCAGAAAAGAACAAGTAGGGCGGCCGAGGTGGAACCGACTTGGCCGGGGCATCCTCCTCAGAGGACATCCCGGCCAAGCCAGCTCCAAATCTGTCAGCTCCAGTGAGTCTGTGAGCGTTTGCGCATGAGTGCCCGGTATTCCTCTGTTGTCTTCGGGTAGAGCTCACCGGTGCCCCAGTCGAGCACAACTCCGTAGCGGCGGATGACATCGTGGACGCTCAGATCGCCCTTGCTGTAGCGCTCTGCCACAGACGAAGCGTCTTCTTCCAACCAGCCATCGCGCTGCGAGCGGATTTCTTCGCGCTTAGCTTCGGTTGCATCGAAGTCGATTTCATACTTGTCGAGTTCAGGGTCGATCGGCGTGATGACAACGCCGTAGTCGAGTTCGGCTCGCTCAAGTGAAACATATTCGTCGATAACATCCTCGAGCACGTCCTCCGGCTTGCGCTTCAGCGGGTCACCAAAGCCGCCGCCGCCAGCAGACGGACGGGTGAACGTGTCGCCGGGACCAACCGGAACATTCGAGAACGTGGCACCCAGGTAGCGGCTGTCCTCAGTGTCAGGGTTGAGCCACACGCCGTGCGGAATCGACGGCAGGCCACCGTTGATTCCCCACGTGACAGACCGTCCGCGGTCACAGCAGTAGCTCATAACAGTGCGTGCAGCATCGGTGAGCATACCGCCCTTCGAAATACCGCATCCGCCGCGGAATTGTCCCGGTCCACCGGAGTCGGTGGCGATGGCGTGCTCGGTTGTGAGAACCGGGCTCAAACGCTCCTGACCTTCGATCGGCTGCACGGCAAGACCCGTGCCGAAAACCGGTGCGGTGGCAGACGAACCGTCCTTTGTGGAGCGCCCACCCCAGCCGCCGGCCATCCAGTCGTACCACATGAAGTACTGGTCATCGTCGGTTCGCGCATCATGGCCGCCGACCAGCAGATACTCCAGGTTGAACGCGCATGCCATGGCACGGTCCGGCATGACCTGAGACCACAGTTCGAAGCAGGCGTTCATGACCTTTTCATACGGACCGGAGCAGAAGCCGGTCACAGCGTGCGGCCAGCCGGCATTGATCACAGTGCCCTCTTCGCCGATCTCGGCGGTCACCGCCTCATAGAAGCCGGAGTTGAGCGGCACCTCGGGGAAGAAGGACTTGGTTCCCGCATAGATGGCCGAGAACGTGGTGCCGTAGCCGGAGTTGAGGAACGTCGACACGGCAGGTGCGCCCGAAACGTCATAATGAATGCCGTCGTCATCAAGCGTGAGCTTCACCGTGATCGGCACCATGCCCTCGCCGTGGGCCGGGTCGAAGTCAAGGTAGTCAGTCGTCTCCCACGTGCCCTGCGGCAGCTGCTTGAGGTTCTCCAGAACTGTGCGGCACACGTAGTCCTGGGTTTCCTGCATGGCAGCCTTCACCGTGTCGAAGCCGTACTTGTCGACCAGGCGAATCACTTCGCGGGCACACACGTCGGTTGCTTT
This sequence comes from Brevibacterium sp. HMSC08F02, assembly GCF_001807555.1. NCBI lineage: Bacteria > Bacillati > Actinomycetota > Actinomycetes > Micrococcales > Brevibacteriaceae > Brevibacterium > Brevibacterium sp. HMSC08F02. The sequence goes on from NZ_KV789354.1 coordinate 16,668, forward strand.
CGACTGGGCACGCAGGTCGCCGAGTGCGCTTTCGGGATCACGGGTGTTCGACACCAGAAGCTGCGCAACATCGTGAAGGAACTCGCCCTTGCGCCATACGCGCACAGGCGTGATGCGCAGGCCTTCACTGAAGTGCTCGGTTGCATTGACGTCGAACGAACCGGGCACATTGCCGCCGATGTCCGCCCAGTGGCCCTTGTTCTGTGCGTAGCCGATGATCTTGCCCTCTGCGAAGATCGGGCGGATGAAGCTCACGTCATTGAAGTGCGTGCCGCCCCGATAGGGGTCGTTGACGGCAAAGACATCGCCTTCGTTGATGTCATCGCCGAACTGTTCGAGCACCGCCTTGCACTGGAAGTGCAGCGTCCCGACGTGCACGGCGATGTCGCCGCTTCCCTGCATGACCGTGTTGCCTTCGGCATCGCACAGAGCAGAGCTGAAGTCGCGCGAATAGATGACGAAGGAATAGCAGGTTCGAAGAATCTGCTCGCTCATGAGGTCAACGCTCGTTGCAAAAGCGTTCTTCAGAACCTCAAAGGTGACTGGATCGAGTTCGTGCTGTGCGGTGGTCACTTTTCAACTCCATTGTCCAAAGTGATGCGGATGTTGTGCCATTCGTCGATTTCAGCCGTGCAGTACGGCGGAACGACCGTGGTGCTGTCCAGCTGATCGATGATGGCTGGACCTTCGATCACCATGCCCCAACCGAGTTCATCGCGGTTGTAGATGGGAGTGTCGGTCCATTCGCCGTTCCAGCGCACCTGACGGGTGGAAACCGGTTCGGCAGTCGAGGTGGTCTTCTCCTTTTCGGGAACAAAGCTCGGCTTGGGTGTGCGTCCAATGGCCTTGACGTGGATCTGGTAGATCTCAACCGGTTTGTCGTCCTGACGGAACGAATAGCGGCGCTCGTGTTCTTCGTGGAAGGTTTGGATGGCCTCAGCCAGGCCGCCTTCCTGCGTGATCGGCACCTGCAGCGAACGCCACTGGCCGTGATAGCGCATCGAAATGCCGCGCTGGATTGTCGAGTCTTCGGCAGCGACACCCTCAGCGCGCAGTCGCTCCCACGCCTCGTCTTCCAAACGACCGTAGGCGGCGGACAGTTCGTCGGTGTCTGCGTTCTTGGCGTCAGCGTCGAACATCTCCGACAGGTCGTGCTGGATGTCGACCAGCAGGCAGCCCATAGCCGAGTGCACGCCCGGGTTCGGGGGAACAATGACGGCGGGGATGCCGAGTTCACGAGCAACATCAGCACCGTGGAGTGCACCCGCACCGCCGAAGGCGACAAGCGCGAATTCACGCGGATCGAGCCCGCGGCGGATGGACACCAGGCGCACAGCATCAGCCATGTTGGCGTTGGCAACCTGGAGGATCGCCTCGGCGGCATCGTCCGTATCCATGCTCAGCGGCTTCGCGATGTCACGCTCGATGACGGTCTTCGAGCGGCTCTTGTCGAGTGACATAGCGCCATCGGCAAGGTCGGTTCCCAGCCGGCCCAGCAGCAGGTTGGCGTCCGTGTTCGTCGGGGCATCACCGCCGAGGCTGTAGCAGGCCGGACCGGGGTCAGCACCGGCCGACTGGGGTCCGTTGCGCAGGGAGCCGGCGATGTCGATGTGAGCCAGGGATCCACCTCCGGCGCCGATGGTGAGTACCTCGATGCTGGGGAACACGATGGGGTGGCCGAACTCGACTTCCCACCTGTGGGTGGTGCGCAGGTTGCCGCGGTCGACCAGAGAAATATCGGTCGAGGTGCCGCCCATGTCGAGCCCGACCGCGTTTTCGTAACCGCACTGCAGGGCGACGTGCTGGGCTGCGATGGCGCCCGCAGCAATGCCAGATGCGGCAAGGCGCACCGGCAGCTTCTTCACCAGCGGGGGAGTCATGGATCCGCCGCCGGAGTGCAGCAGCAGGAGGTCACCGTCGTAGCCGCCGTCAGTGAGCTTTTCGTCAAGCTGTTCGACGTAGTCCGACACGAGCGGGCCCAGCAGCGCATTGGCCGTGGCGGTGGTGAAGCGGTCGTGCTCGAAGATTTCCGGCAGCACTTCCGCCGAGTTCGTCACCGCGACGTCGGGAAGTTCACGACGGAGGATTTCGACCATCCGATTTTCGTTTTCCGCATTCGCGTACGAATTGATGAAGCACACCGCAACGGTCTTCACACCGCGACGACGCAGCAGGCCGGCGAGTTCGACCGCTTCGTCTTCATCCAGGGGTGTGACAACACGGCCGGAGTAATCGATCCGCTCGGTGACTTCGAAGCGGTCGCGGCGGCGAATGTACGGCGGGGACACGTCCTTGTAGGCGTCCCACAGGTCGTCCTTTGTGCCGTCGCGGATCTCAATGACATCCCGGAAGCCCTTCGTGGTGACAAGCGCGGCCTCGGGGAACCGCCGGGTGATGAGCGCGTTGGTTGCCACGGTCGTGCCGTGGGAGAAAAGCTCAACGTCTTCGAGGTTGATCTCACCGCGCTTCACGCCGTTGAGAATGGCCTCCATGGGGTTTGAGGGAGTCGACGGGACTTTTGTCACGCGCATCGACTTGGTTTTTTCGTCAAAAATACAGACGTCGGTAAAGGTTCCTCCGACATCGACAGCGACACGAAGTGGTTTCACGAATACTCCTTTGTTTCATGATGTGCCTCCCAGTGTGGTTCGGAGCACACCGTGGTTCAATGGTGAAAACGAAGTCTTCCCCGGCCGTTTTTGTAGATTCTCCAAAGACGTCGAAAGGGGAGGTGCCATGGACGCTGAAGAAAGGCTTGCCGCTGTTGAGGCCCTGCTGCGGGCCATGGGTTCGCCCGATCCTCTGGGCGCTGTAGTTCGCCAGCTCAATGCCTATGTCGACGGCGGGGCAATCATCTTCGACCATTCGGGCAATCCCGTCCGTGCGGCCGGGAGGGCACCCGTTCACCTGCTCGCGGCGTCCCTGGAGAACGGCATTGCCGAGGGGCAGCTGCAGTTGGGGCGGTGGCGTGCTTTGGTGCGCGCTGTGACGATTCGCGGCAGCCGCTACTGTGCGGTTCTCGTTGGGTCGGACGAAGGTTTTATGCAGGATGACGGCCTGTGGTTGCTTGAGCGTCTTGAGGCAGTGTTGGCAAGTCTTGACGGTGTTGCCGCGTTTGCTGCCTATGAGCGTGTGCGCTGGTCCGAGCAGATTCTCCGCCAGCTGGAATCGGGTGTTCTGACAGCGCGCGTGCCGTATTACTGGGACAGTCTGGAGCGGTTGGGGTTCACGGTCTACTCTCCCGTGGTCTACGTGCGCGGCACGGTGAATGTCGAACCGGCCTCGCTTGTCGAAGAAACCGAGAAGTTGGCCGCCGACGGGGGAATCGCGCTGATCCATCAGTCAATCAGCGGGGATGAGCGCTCCACCTTTCGCATGCTCATCAGCGCTGACCTGAACATTGTGGACGCTCTCCGTGAGATCGAGGGTGTGGAATCGGCAGGGGTTTCCGAGGTGTTCGACGACCTGGGCACGGTTCCGGATCATGCGGCCGCGGCAATCCGCGCTGAGCGGATGGCGATCAACCGGGGGCGAAAAGTGCAGACCGTTGTTGAGCTTCGACCTTTGGAGTGGCTGCTGGCACAGCGTCCTTCGCGTTTGGACTATTCGCAGTTCGACCGGTTTGCGGCCGTCATTGCCGACAAACAGGACCTGGTCTCCACGGTGTGCGCCTATATTCAGCATGACCAGAGCGTGGATAAGTGCGCAGAAGCGCTGTCCATTCACCCGAACACCGTGCGGTATCGCCTAAGCCAGATCGAGCAGGCCCACGGTGAGTCGATGAAGAACGTCGACTTTCTGGCGAGCCTCTTCATTGCGCACCTGTGGCGGGAGGGCGCCGCGCTCTGATTTTTCTGGCTAGGTGGCCCTCGCCGAACGCTGGTAGGTTTTTGTTCAGCACCGTCCTAAGCATCTGCCGGAGGCCACCGTTTATGAGTCTGGATACCACCGATCTGCTGCTTGGCATCGGCTCGGTGCTCGGCGGGGGTCTTGGCTGGACCTTCTACATGCAAGCCATACGAAAACACCCTGAAACCGAAAAGTGGTACGACTCGGCTAATGGGGCGGAGAGCGGTGTCACGGACCGTGATGCTTCCCTGTATTTGGTTCCCTATGGTTCGCTGTTCTTCGGTGTTGTCGGGATGATGATGCTGCTGGGAGGCATGAGCATCCCTGAGCCGCTCGACACGATCATTTCTGTTCCGCTTATAGCGGGTTTCGTCATTGCGATCATCGGCATGACCGGCATCCTGGGAATCCCGCTGCCATGGCCTTTTGTGCCTCGCTGGGTTGTCGACATCCGCAAGAAGAAGCGCGCCCGCGCCCGCCAGCGCCGAGAAGCCAAGAGGGCAAAAAAGAACAGGTAAACCGGGCCGGCAACCCCAGCCCGGCAGACCCGTCCCTACAGAACTGCCCGCCCCACCTCGTCAGCCAGACGAATGAGCTTTTCCGGCAGTTCCAGGTGCCCCGACCCGTCGCTGTTCTCCACAACGAACGGCCGCACCTCGAGCACGTCACGATTGCCCGCAAGCACCTCGCAAACATCAGCGTGCCCGTACAGTTCGACAAAAGTGCACAGCTGAGGGGGCATCAGCTGCAGCTCACCGGCGGCACTCTTGCGCACAGCGTCTTCAGGCGTGATCCACCCGTCGACAGTCGACTCAGCCGACACCCCAAGAACCTCCTGCCCAACAGGGCAAGCGGCCAAGAAGAACCACGTATGGAAGCGGCGCGGCTCAACCTCGGGGGTCACCCACACGCTCCACGGGGTGAGCCAATCAGTGCGCAGAACCAAGCCGTGCTTGCGCAGCAGATCAGCAAAGGACATTTCTCGGGCATCAACCGCCTCCCGGTCAGCCCGCCACTCATCAGTGTTCAGCGTCGTCAGCTCACTGCCATCAACCGCCGTGGCCAGCAGATAACCGGACTCTTCGAAAGTCTCCCGCGCCGCCGCAACCAGCAGGCCCCGCGCTTCATCCGCACTGACACCCAGCCGCTGCGCCCATTCCTCAGGCGAGGGCCCATGCCACGCATCAATTTCTGCACTGTCAGCAGCGTCGACCTTCCCACCAGGGAAAACAGGCCGGCCTCCGAACACCATCGACGACTGGCGCTTCTGCAGGTACGCCTCCGGTCCGCGCTCGCCATCTCGCAACAAGATCACGGTGGCCGACGGTCGGGGAGTGTCCGGCTCAACGCCGCTCATACGCTCTTTGATCTTCGCCAGCGACTCTGCTGAGAAGTGAATTCTGGGATCCATGCCCTCACTGTATGGCCCCACCACCAGGCGTGCCACCAGCAGGCCCGCACGTTTGTGGATCATTCGGTCAGCCAGCACATTGCGGGAAACCCCATTTCAGGCGGAAACCCCATCGGGTTGCCGCCTGAAGTTCCGTATGAACGGGACCGGGAAGGCGCCTCGTTAATTAACTGCGAGAGTGGCACGAACCGCCAGGTGGTCGGAAGCGAAGTCGTTCGCGCGGTGGTGGGGGATGTGCGCGACGGTACCGGAGGTTTCGATCAGACCGGTGTCGGATATGTCAGCGTCGGCGGTCTGGCCGATGTGGACACAGTCTTCGACGGGAAACCCCAGGGTGTAGACGAAGTCGATGCGATCGCGCGGTTCGTCTTCCAACGTGTGGATCTGCGACCACGTGAGCCCAGGTGCCGCCACCGGATCGGGGTGGATAGCCCTGAAAGCATCGGTGTAGTCCGCTGCTTCCATACGGGAAGTCGCAGGCCAGGCAGCCTGTGGGCGTGTCACGCCATTCCAGTCCAGTGGCGAAGGCACATTGAAATCACCGCTGATGATGACCGGAATGCTGTCAGCCGAATCTGCCGTGAGACGCTCGGTTTCGTGTAGGACCGCGGCAATCTGCTGGTCGCGGAGCTGCTCACCTGCCTGGCCGAAAACCTGATCTGCGTGGTGCTCGAGATCCTGGGCGCGGTACGGCCCATAGTCAGAATGCTCCAGGTGAACCGACCACACCATCACGGGACCGCTCGGCAGTTTCACGAATGCAGCAGTCGCAAACGGTGCGGTTTCAGTGGCTAGGAGCTGGGTGGGGTAGCGGCTGAGGATCGCGGTATCCGAACCTTGCTGCGCAAGGCCGTAGCCAAGTTCATCCGCAAGCACAGTTGGCGCAATGTGCACGGACTCCTGTAAGCAGACAATGTCAGCGGCCTGCTCACGCAGAAAGTTCATCTGCTTGGTTTGGCCATCCGCCATCATCAGACCGCCAAACCACAGGTTCCAGCTGAGCACAGAAATGCTCTCGACTGGGTTGGCGGGATCTGCCGCGGCGCGGGTTGCTTGGGAGGACATGCTCGTCACGTGACCGGCGTTCGTTTTCTTGACAAGGTCGGCTGTGCTCATGAGGTTTAACTCCTGGTGTTGGCGGCCAGTCGTGCGACATTGCCAGCAGGCGTCGCACTGACGTGGCGTAGGGATGTTAGACGGTAATCGCACACGAGTGCGGCATTGTGGTCTGCATTGACTCCGACAACAGTTGTTCCTGCAGCCCGTGCTGCTTGTGTCCCCACTCGGGAGTCTTCAAAAGCAGCACAGTCTTTAGGCGCAACCCCGATCAAGGCGGCTGCGCGCACGTACAAATCGGGGGCAGGCTTGCCTTCTGCAACATCTTCGACGGTGCACACACTGTGCAGAAGGTGGTCCAAATCGGCAGAGCGCAACATAGCCATGACATCTGTCCGGCGCCCGTTGCTGGCCACTGCCACCGGGATGATGCTTGACAGCTGCTTCAGCAGGTCAGCTGCTCCCGGCATGACCGGTACACCGGATGACAAGCGTGCGGAGTAGTCAGCATCGAGCTCATCGGTGATCTCAATGCGAAGAGCGTTGCGGAGTGTGGGCGAAGGCGTTCTTGAGCGTAGAGCGCTGAAGCGCGGGTGCTGTGCAGCCTGCAGCTGATCCACCAGGATACGAGCGGCAGTCGTGGCGTCAACGCCGATCAGCTGGTTGATATCCGGGAACTCCAGAGCGTGCTCAGCCAGCCAATCCGAAATCATGTCAAGCCACACGGATTCAGAATCAAACAGCAGACCATCACAGTCGAAAACAGCTCCCTCCGCAAGGAATTTAACTGGGCGGTCAGGGGTGGTGAGAGTGATTTCGGCCCTCACGCAGCGCTGCCTTCCGCAGTGAATGCGGGTTCCCCACTGAGCCGCCACCGAACGCGTGCCCCGGCTGGCAGACCCTGGGCTTCAGCCAGGAACGCAGACGAAACAAGCTCAATTCCTTCCGTCTCCCGAGTGTTTCCAGCCGCGCGAATGGTGGTGCGCTCACCGGTGTAAGAATGACCGGTAACGGTGAATGCGCCATGGGGATCCGCTTCGAGCTTGAGATCTTCTGGACGAATAAACGTCTTGCACCCACCGATTTCCAGTTCGGTAGCGGTCCCAACAAACCGCGCCACAAACTCAGTAGCGGGCTTTTGGTAAATAACCTGTGGAACATCCAGCTGTTCCACAATGCCTTTGTTCAGCACAGCAACTCGGTCGGCAATCGCTAGGGCTTCACCCTGGTCGTGGGTAACAAACAGCGTGGTGATCCCCAATTCCCGCTGCAAGCGCTGGATCTCATCACGGATCTGGGTGCGCACCGCAGCATCAAGAGCCGACAGCGGTTCATCCAGCAGCAGCACAGAAGGCTGAACGGCCAGAGCTCGGGCAAGTGCGACTCGCTGCTGCTGACCACCGGACAGCTGATGCGGGAAACGCTCACCAAACGGGCCAAGGCCGCACATTTCCAACAACTCCTGTGCGCGGCGACGGCGCTCGCCCCGGCCAACGCGACGAATACGCAGACCGTATTCGACATTGTCTAGAACACTGAGATTCGGAAAAAGGCTGTAGGCCTGGAACACCATGCCGATTCCACGCTTGTTCGCAGGAACCGCGGTGACGTCCTTACCGTCAATGAGGATCCGGCCGGATGTCGGCCGCTCGAAACCAGCAAGCACACGCAAAGCCGTGGTCTTTCCACAGCCCGATGGCCCAAGGACAGTCACGAGCTCCCCAGGGGCAAGCGACAAATTGAGGTTGTTCAGAACCGTCTGCGTTCCAAAGGATTTTGAAACGCTGTCGAACACAACGCCGTTTGAATTATCAGTCACAACTATCTCCAGAAGTATCGGTTGCCGTCAGGTGGCATTCATTCGTGTGCGATCACGTGGATCACGGGCGCTCAATCCCGGGTGCGGTTTTCCTTGCCTGTTGCAAAGGTGGCGATCAACATGAGTGCCCATGTAATGAGGTTCAACAGCACTGCGATTGCGATTGAGGAACGGAACTGGGTTGAGGACACGGTGTAGAGCCATACCGGTACTGTTTGCTGGCTCAGCGTTGCAGCGATCGTGAATTCGCCGAAGCACAGTGCGGTGGCGAAGAACACCGAAAACAGAATGGAGCCCCGCATGTTGGGCAGCACCACACGCCAGATGGTTCCCCACATGCTGGAACCGAGCACTTGAGAACCTTCCACTATTGCTTTCAGCGGAATGGTCCGAAGGCCGGCATCGATAGAGCGGAAAGTAAACGGCAGACACAAAACAACGTATGTTCCCACCAGGATCAGCGGAAGGTCCTGGTTCTGCAGGAACTGGCTGATGGCATTGGGAGTGCTGCCGCGTCCCTGCTGTGCACCCCACCGAAGGATTGCTACAACGCCGGCGACCAGCGCGATGGGTGGGACCACCAGCGGGAGCGTGCACAGAATTTCAAGTATGGTGCGCAGGCGTGGGGCCCACAGGTGGACCGCGACAACAGCTGGAACGAGTGCTGCTATGAGCACCGCGATTGTGACAGCCGTAATGAGCAGTGTGCGAATAATCGCGCTGGAGAGTTTCGCGTCAGAACCCAGCACGTGGAACGCATCGAGCGAAAAGCTGCCGCCGGGAAACACTGCAAACGCAATCGAGCAGATCAGCGGGATGATCACGTAGGCCGCAACTGCCAAGACCGGCAGCCAGCGTCCCCAGCTGAGTGCGCGGACGGCCGAGAATCTTGGCGTCGATGCGGGAGCTGGGGCTTGCGTCATGCTAGCCATTTCTCACTCCTCCTTTGCAGGCGAGAAAAGAGGAACAGGGTGATGATCGCAATGACGATCATGGAAACACCGAGAGCCATTGCCGCAGCTTCGCCGCCGCTTGAGGTTCCCGAACTCAGCTGTGATGCAATGTTCAGCGGGATCAGCTGGAAACCGCCAGATCCCAAAAGAACTGCCGCACAGGCGTGGGTGGCGTAGGCGGAGCCGAAAAGCAGCACCCATCCGCCCAACAGCGCGGGCAGCGAAACGGGGATGCCCACTCGGCGCCAGTAGGTCCAGGGGCTTCCGCCCAAGGATGTGTTGGCTTCGGCCCATTCGCGGCGAAGCCCGCGGAAAGTTGGCAACGTCACCATGATCATGGTGGGAATCAGAAATGACTGATACATGGCCACGAGCCCCTGCCATGAATACAGTGTGAAACCGATTTTCTCTAGTCCGAGCGCTGCGAAAATGACGCCGCTGTTGCCCAGTGTCACGATGAACGAAAACGCCAGTGGTGCGCCGCCATCATTTGCAAGGACAGAGGAAAACACGGCGGTGATGGAGTCCAGTCGCTTTGACTTGATCTGTGCAATGCACAGTGCGGTAATCGAACCCACGACAGCGGCGATCAGCGAACCGACTCCGGATACAAGAGCCGAGTTGAGAAGTGCACTGCGGTGAGCATCGAATAATCCAGCGAAGTTCCCCAGCCCAAAGTGTGTTGAGCCGTCAGTTTTCACGGTGAACGCAAGCACCGTCATCACGACAATCGGCAGCACGAAGAAGGCTGCGATGATGAGTGCCAAGGGTGCAAGGGACGTCGCAGCTGGTGACTTCAATGCCTTGAGGATTTTGGTCAGTCGGCTGTGCGAGGCGCTGCGGGGTTGGTCAGCATCGGGTGCTTCGGGTGTGTGCCCGATGCTGACCTCATCCGCAGCGGCCGCGGCTATTGTCTGCGTCACTGCATCGCCTTAGGCCACTCGGCTTCGACCACTTTCTGGTTCGCGGCACGTTCTTCAAGCGTTGGCATAGGAGCGGTGATTTCGGGGTCTTCGCCCGGAAGAGCGTCAACAGCTTCCTGGTCTGCCGTGCCTTCATCAAGCATGGAGCTCAGGCGGACCGGGGTGACGTAGCCCTTCATCAGAAGGTTCTGGCCTTCGTCGGAGAACAGGAATTCGTAGAACAGGCGTGCGGTCGCCGGGTGCGGTGCGTCGGCGTTGATCGATGCAGCGTAGAACGACGACACGGTGCCATCAGACGGTTCGATGATCTTCAGTTCGTGGCCGTTGGATTCTTTGAGGTCTTCAGCAATCGGTTTGAGCAGGTAGTCCCAGTTGATGACGATCGGGGTTTCGCCCGTTTCGATGGTTCCGGCATTTGCTTCAGCGGGCAGGTAGTTGCCGTTCTTCTTCAGCTCTGCGAAGAAGTCCAGGCCCGGCTGGATGCTGTCAACACTGCCGCCGTTGGCGACGGCTGCTGCGTGGACTGCCATGAATCCAGCCTCAGCGGTTGTAGGGTTTCCGGTAATGGCAACTTTGCCTTTGTATTCGGGCTTCTTAAGGTCTGCGAAGGATTCTGGGCAGTTGTCAACGGCGTTGGCGTCACAGCCGATAGCCATGGTCCCGCCCAGGTGGTTGATCCACGTGCCGTTTTCGCCGATGTACTGCTTGTCGATGGTATCGATCGTTTCGGGTGCGTACTGTGCCAGCAGTCCGTCTTCGTCAGCGGTCTGCGCGAAGCTCATGCCGGTGTCCAGGTAGTCAAGGGAATCGTCCTGGCCCTTGCGGTTGACTACTGCGTTGATGAGGTCCTGGGAGCTTCCGGTTGAGGTGTCGTTGTTGATTTCGATGTCGTACTTTTCAGAGAACGCTTCAAGCAGTTCGCCGTAGTTTGCCCAGTCTTCGTAGAGTCCCATGGCGTTGAATGCGCCTTCAGCTTTGGCATCTTCGATGAGTTTGTCCATGCCGCCGCCGTCGGCTGCTGACGTTGCGTCGCGCCATCCTTCTGTGGCTGTTGCTCCAGATTCGCCGCAGGCCGACAGAACGAGTGAACCGGCTGCCAGGCCTGCAGCCAGAAACGTGAGGGTTCGTTTTTTCACGGAAGCTCTCCTTCGCTGTACGTAGTGGGGTTGTGAACGCCAAGATCAATATCACTAGTGAAGTTCGCGTTTCGGTGTATAAGTTCACTAGTGAGGATGAATTAAAGATGAACTTTGGATCTGCTGCGCCGTTCTTCGTGCCAACTTGGTGATGTTCAGACAGACAATGGTTGTGACAGATTCCAAATTATGGATGCGTGGCGAGCACGCGTAGGAGGCGCAAGGTGACCGAACCGAGTTCCGGTGCCGCGGCGTCGAAGGACTTTGCTTTTGAGCAGATTGCTGAAGCGCTGAAGGCGGACATCCTTTCGGGTGAGTACGCCGTGGGGGATTCACTGCCATCTGAAAAGGCTTTGAGCGAACGGTTCAATGTGTCGCCTGGCACGGTTCGCGTTGCGGTTAACCAGCTGGTGACAGAAGGCATTGTTGATGGGACTCGCGGCCGACGTAAGCGAGTGGTGAAGAAGCCCCGTCCGATGGCATCGTTCTCCGAGTTCCATTCCTTTGCCCAGTGGGCATGGAAGGCGGGGCACCAGCCGGGTGGACTGGTGGTGTCAATGCAGTGGCAGATAGCCGATGCTTCAGACGAACAGCTGCTGAAAGTCGCTCAAGGCCAGCGCGTGCTTGCTGTTGTGCGTCAGCGTCTGCTTGATGGCGAGAACGTCATGCTGGAGCAAACGCATTACCCGGAGTGGCTTGGCCAGATCATTACGTCATTGCCGGACAACGCCAGTTCGGTGACCAGGCTTTTGGCGGATGAGCACGGTGTGCGCTTCAGCCATGCAGAACACAGGTTTGGTGCAGAATCTGCAGATGCTGCGACCGCGAAGTTGTTGGGTGTGGCTGAGGGTGCCGCCCTTCTTGTCCATCGACGAGTGACCCGCGATCCTTCCGGGCGTCGTTTGGAGTGGTCAATCGACAAGTACATTGCGGGCAAGGTCATGGTTTCAGTTGGAAACTCGTGGCACTCCAATCCGCTGCAGTGGATCACACCGGAGGGCGATTAGGCCGCCGAAACCATCGACGACTGGCCCCACCACCAGGCGCGCTACCAGCAGGCCCGCACCCGGCCGCGAAAGAAGACCGAGCCATCTGGCGCCTCGTGGTTTTCTACCGCACATCACGAGGTGCCTGCCCGGTCCGCCTATAAACTCCAGGTGGGGGCCGCTCACCAGGGCCCTCAGTTGATTCGACGCGCGGATACAGTGCTGGCACTGGACAGATGCAGCGCAAGTACAAGGAGCAGATTCATGGGACAGCGGGCAGAAGCAGCGGCAAAGCGATTCACGCGTCTGTCCCCGCGCCTGTCCGACTACGCTGAACTGCGCTCCAGCTGGCTGCGCGACATCATGGCCGGCATCACCGTCGGCATCGTTGCGATTCCCCTGGCGCTCGCCTTTGCAATTGCCAGTGGAGCACCCGCCGAAATGGGGCTCATCACCGGGGTGGTGGCAGGTTTTGTCGCCGCAATCTTCGGCGGTTCCCACGTGCAGGTGTCCGGCCCGACCGGCGCCATGGTCGTCATCCTCCTGCCGATCGCCACCGAATTCGGCTATCAGGCACTGCCGATTGTGGCCATCATGGGCGGAATCCTGGTGATCGCCGCCGCCGTGCTCAAACTGGGTCGCGTGGTCGCCTTCATCCCGTGGCCCGTCATCGAGGGCTTTACGCTGGGCATCGCGATCATCATCTTCATGCAGCAAGTGCCCGCGGCCCTGGGGTCAGAGCCGGGAGAGTCGACGAACGCCATCATCGCGGCCGTCCAATCCTTCGCCCACATCAACACCACCCAGATGCTGTGGTCGCTGGCCATGGTCGCCGTCGTGGCCATCATCATGGTCGGGTCAACCCGCCTGCACGAACGTCTGCCCGGTTCGATCCTCGCGATCATCGCGGTAGCGGTCATTGCTCAGGTCGCCGAGGCGCCTCTCGCCGTGATCGGGGAACTGCCCACATCACTTCCCGCACCGAGTGCGCCGGACGCTGATCTTGCGCTGCTGCAAGCACTCATCGGCCCCGCATTCGCGGTTGCAGCACTCACCGCCATCGAATCCCTGCTGTCAGCCCGCGTGGCCTCCGGCATGACATCGGCCGGAGCCTATGACGGTGACCGTGAACTGCTCGGCCAGGGCTTGGCCGGGGTCGCTTCCGGCTTCTTCGGCGGCATGCCCGCCACCGGTGCCATCGCCCGCACCGCCGTGAACGTCCGCGCGGGAGCACGCACCCGCCTGGCCGCCATCGTCCACGCACTGTTCCTCGCCGGGGTCGTCTACCTGGCCTCAGGGTTGGTCAGCCAGATCCCGATGGTCGCGCTCGCCGGTGTTCTGCTGGTGACAGCCGTCAACATGGTCGACTACCACAACGCCGGCAAGATCATCCGAAGCAGCCGGCAGGACGCGTTCATCTTCGCCCTGACAGCACTCATCACGGTGTCCTTCGACCTGATCTTCGCAGTGCTCATCGGCATTGCGGTCACCGCAGTGTTCGCACTGCGCGCCCTGTCGAAAACCGCTGCCGTGGAACACGAAGAGATTCCCGAACCCCACCAGCCGGAAGACAAGCACATTGCGATCGTCCGCTTCGACGGTGCGCTGTACTTCGGCATCGGCGACCGCATCCTCACCGCTGTCGAAGCAATTGAGGGCATCAACGACGTTGACGTCGTCATCCTCAAACTGTCCCAGCTGCGGTTCATGGACTCTTCCGGAGCGCGCGTGCTCGCCGAACTCATCAAAGTCTTCGGCAGGCGCAAGATCACCGTGATCGTCAAGGGTCTGCAAGAACGGCACAAACACCTGGCGACCTCGACTGGCGTCCTGTCATCACTGCGCGAAGACGACTACATCATTGCCTCACTGCCGGACGCTGTAGCTCAGGCTCGCGAAATCGTCGCCGCAAAACGCGGCTGACTCGCCGCTTGTAGGTTAAGCTGAGCGAATCTGACTTCGGCAGCACAGGAGCGCCGAGGCCGCTGAGAAACGCCGCTGAGAAGCGCAGCTTGAGTGCAGAGAAGCACCGAACCAGAGCTGCGCTCCCCGGTGTGGAAAGGGAAATCAATGCGTGATTCGAGTAGAAAGCCCGGTGGCTCACTGTGGCTTGTTTCCGGGGCTCTGTTTGTCATTGCGGCAAGCATCAACGGCTTCAGTGATGGGCTCCTCGACGTTGTTTCCTACCGATTCGCCCTTATCGGAACTGCCGTGTTCGCAGCGGCAGGTCTCGCAATGGTCCTCGCCGCACCGGGGCAGCAGCACGGCCAATCCTCGCGACGCAAGGGCGCGCTCATCGGCTTAGGATTGTCCGCGGTTATCGGCAGTGTCCTTGTGCTGCTTGACACCAGCGCAGAGAAGGCGCTGTTCGGCGAATTTCCCGGCTTCCTCATGCTGGTGGCCCTGCCGGCACTCATCATTGCAGCAGCAATCTGCCTGGCCGCAGCCTTTCCCGCAGCCTTGTCTGCCGAAGCTTCGGCCTGGCTTCTGTGCGCGATTCTCTATGCTGCAGTGCTTGCCGTGACTGTGTTCGGGGTCTTCCTCGAAGGCATCCTCAACAACAATGTGGCCTTCCCTGCCTCCCAGATCCTGGCGCTGCTGCTTATGACCGCGGCGCTCACGTGCGCCCTGCGCGCCCGTGAACTGAGCGGCTGCGCGCAGCCGTGGAAGCTGTTCACCCTGTTTGCAGTGCTGTCACTGCCGACGCTCATGTCGATCTTCTCTCTGCCCATCACAGCCTATGGCGGCCCTGGGCAGTTCTACGACTTCACTTACCTCGACGTGATCCTTTGGTTCATCGGCGCGCTTGCATTGTTCGCATTGATTGCCGTGTCCGTCGGCGCGTGGCGCTCGAGGAAGGCGTAGACCTCGGTGCGGTCAACACCGGGGAACGCTCCCGGTGGGACCGCGGCAAGGAGCGAGGCGTGGGTTCGGGCTGCCGGCCACGAGGCGTCTTCCCACTTGGCACTGAGCTGTTCAGGGGGCTGCGAACAGCAGCTGGGGTCCGGGCACTTCGATACCGACCGGTGGGGCGTTTCCTGCCCCATGAACCACTTGACGTGGGCAAACGGCACGCCGACGCTGATCGAGTACTCGCCTCCGGGCAGCACTCGAGCGGTGCACCAGAAGGTTCCCTCCGGGGTGTCCGTGTACTGAAAATACGGGCTGAAACGGTCTTCCACCCGGTACACGGCACGCGACGTGAACCGCTTGCACGCAAACTGCCCTTCGACAGACCCCAGGGGGTCCTGGGGGAAGGGTAGCCCATCATTTGAGTACGCCTTGTGGATGGTTCCCGTCTTGGCGACCTTCATGAAGTGCACCGGAAGATCCAGGTGGCGCGTAGCTAGGTTTGTGAACCTGTGTGCGGCCGTTTCGTAGGAAACCGAAAAACGGTCACGCAGCTCCTCAATAGAAATACGCCGGTTTTTCTTGTCGTTCTGCAGCTGCTCAACGGCTGATTTTTCTGGCACGAGCAGCGCTGCGGCCAGATAATTCACTTCGACGCGCTGGCGGAGGAAATCCTGGAAGTTTTTCGGCGGCGTGTGGCCGAGCACGTGCGACGCCAAAGCGGTCAGCACGTGGGAGCGCGGATCGCCCAGTGCCTGTGAATCGTTCGACAGGTACAGCCGCTTATTGCGCGTGTCCGACACTGACCGCGTGGACTCCGGGAGGTCCGGCACGTAGTGCAGGGAAAAGCCCAAGTGGTTGGCGATTGCGGCGGTCTGTGCCTGTGACAGGGGGCCGTCGCCCGACCCAATGGCGCCAAGCAGCTGTGCTGCGGCGGCTTCGATGTCCGGGAAATAGTTGTCTTGGGCGCGCATTTCTTCGCGCAGCACTCGGTTGGCTCGGCGAGCCTCCTCTGGTGTTGCGGCCCGCTGTTCCAAGACTGTCGCCAGGGCTCGCTGCAATGAGGCAATCGCCTGGAGTTCGTCATTGCCCAGTGATTTGGCCCGAACAGTCGGCAGGCCCAGGACGGAGTACAGCGAAGAATTCTGGCGGCGCTCAACTTCGAGTTCCAGCGCCGCGCGAGGATCAGCCGGGGTGGGGTTGAGGAGGTCGTCAACCGAAACATCCAGTGCGCTGGCCAAAGTGCCGAGCATGTCGAGGCTGGGTGCGCGTTTGCCGGTTTCAAAAGCAGAGATCTGCGATGCCGCCCGTCCCACGAGGCCGCCGAGCTCCGCCATCGTCATCCCGGCCTGCCCGCGGTAGTGACGCAGGTTGAGGCCAATGGACAGGGCGTCAGCTTCCGCAGGGTCAGACTGGCTGGCCCCGGAGGGCAGAAAGCTGTTTTCAGGTGAGCTCGTCATAGGGCCAGTATCGCACCAAATGCAAAATAAGACAGTAATTTCTATACAGCAGAAAAATAGCTGAAATTCTCCTCAGAAAGTCTTCCGGAGACCTGGATCACAGAGAAAGATTGAATCCAACACCGGAACCGGCAGCACCGCCCAAGGCACAGCCACAACGGCACAGCCCCAGAGGCACCAGCTTCCCCGGTGCAACGGCTCACAACGGCTCACAAAGGAGAAACCATGACTGACCTGCACAACGCTTCGGCAATCCAGAAGGACTGGGACGAAAACCCCCGCTGGAAGGGCATCGAACGCGACTACACGGCTGAAGACGTCGTCAAGCTGCGCGGCTCGCTCATCGAAGAGCACACCATCGCCCGCCACGGTGCCGAACGCCTGTGGGAACTGGTCAACACGGAAGACTTCGTCAACGCACTCGGCGCGCTTACCGGTAACCAGGCCGTCCAGCAGGTCAAGGCCGGTCTGAAGGCCATCTACCTGTCCGGTTGGCAGGTTGCCGCTGACGCGAACCTCGCAGGCCAGACCTACCCCGACCAGTCGGTGTACCCGGCCAACTCGGTTCCCGCCGTTGTGCGCCGCATCAACAACGCCCTCATGCGCGCCGACCAGATCGAAACGGCCGACGGAAAGAAGACCGTCGAAGACTGGTTCGCTCCGATCGTCGCTGACGCTGAAGCAGGCTTCGGCGGCACGCTGAACGTGTACGAACTCATGCGCGGCATGATCAACGCCGGTGCTGCAGGTGTCCACTGGGAAGACCAGCTGGGCTCGGAAAAGAAGTGCGGTCACCTGGGCGGCAAGGTGCTCATCCCGACCGCACAGCACATCCGCACCCTCAACACGGCCCGTCTTGCAGCCGACGTCGAGAACGTGCCCTCGCTCATCATCGCCCGCACCGACGCAGAGGCAGCGACCCTCATCACCTCGGACGTTGATGAACGCGACCAGCCCTACATCACGGGTGAGCGCACCGCGGAAGGCTTCTACCGTGTGAAGAACGGCATCGAGCCCTGCATTGCCCGCGCCAAGGCATTCGCTCCGTACTCCGACATGATCTGGATGGAGACCTCGACGCCTGACCTCGAAGTCGCCAAGCAGTTCGCAGAAGCCGTCAAGGCGGAATACCCGGACCAGATGCTGTCCTACAACTGCTCGCCTTCGTTCAACTGGAAGAAGCACCTGGACGACTCCACGATCGCCAAGTTCCAGCGCGAACTCGGTGCGATGGGCTACAAGTTCCAGTTCATCACCCTGGCCGGCTTCCACGCGCTCAACTACTCGATGTTCGACCTGGCTCACGGCTACGCCCGCGAACAGATGAAGGCCTACGTCGAACTGCAGGAACGCGAATTCGGCTCCGAAGACCGCGGCTACACCGCAACCCGCCACCAGCGCGAGGTCGGTGTGGACTACTTCGACCAGGTTGCCAACATCATCAACCCGCAGTCCTCGACCACCGCAATGAAGGGCTCCACCGAGTCCGCTCAGTTCTGACCCACGTCAGAAGAACCCCTAGAACGTCGGCTCTGGCAGCCACGGCGGCAGCCAAGCCACTCCACGGCGGCAGCCAAGCCACCCCACGGAGGCAGCCAAGTCACAGCCCCTGCCAGGGCCGACGTTAACCCAGAAAAGGATCACACCGTGTCTCGCATGATTGTCCGCGGAACCCAGACTTCCGAGTTCGGCCGAGTGCTCTCCACTCCGGCTCTCGAGTTCGCTGCGGCTCTGCACAGTGAGTTCGAGACCGAACTGCGCACAGTGCTGCACGGTCGGCAGGTCTCCCGGTCGCGTTCAGACGTGGGTCGCCTGCCCGCCTCGGGGCAGCCGGTCTCGGTCCAGTCCGCCTCGGGAGAGTCCGACGAAGATCCGCGCACGATGCCGGGCTTCCGCGTTGTCGGCGCCGGTCAAGATGTCTGTTCCTCCCCAGACACCCCGACTGGCACTGCCGACGCGGACGTCCCGCGCACCGCCGGGATCTCGGGCGACACCTCCCGTGGCACTGACAGCCGCAGCACCGGCTTTGTCGAGGTGGTTGCTCCTGCTCTGGGTCAGCAGATTTCCGACGCGCTGCGTTCGGGAGCACAGCTGTGGGTGGCTGACTTCCACACCGGTTTGAGCCACCGGTGGAAGAACGTCGTCACCGCTCAGCAGAATCTGAGGGCCGTTGTGCGGGGAGAGGCTTTCGCCGTCGATCCGCACAACGGTCACCGGGTAAGCATCCGCACTCGGCAGATGCCGAAGGTGAGCATCCGCCCGCGTGACCTCCACGCCCGCGAAGCTCACCTGGTGTGGGAGTCCGACTCCGGTCGGCGCGTCCGCTCAGTTGCCGGTCTGGTTGACTTCGGCTTGTTCTTCTTCCACAACGCAGCCGGCCTGTACATGCGCGGTGAACACCTGCGGGCGCACCTGCCGGGCATCGAAACGGCAGCCGAAGCCGCCCTGTGGAACAGCGTCTTCGCCTACGCGGAAGACCGCATGGGCTTTGAGCGCGGCTTCATCCGCGCCACCGTCCAGGTGGACACCTTCGGCGGTGCGTCCTTCCTTGAGGACATCCTCTTTGCCCTGCGCGAGCACTGCGAAACCGTCACAACCGGTGTGCGCGCCTACATGTCCTCGCTCATTTCCGCAGCCCGCGACTTCGCAGACATTTCGTTCGACGACTGGACGACGCTTAACTACGACGAACCGTCCGTTACCGCTCTGCTGGACCGCGCGGCAGCTCTCAGCGCAGCACACGGCGCCCTGTTCAGCGCTGAATACGACTCCACGCGGCCTGAGATGACTCGCATCCGCGTGGGCGACCCCGCCCTTGTGGAAGAAGCCCGCGAACTCCTGAACACCACCCGCGCCCGCGTGGCCGCCGGCGAAACCCAGCCGACCACTGATCCTGGCCGCACCGCCCTCATCGTGGGTGCCCGCACCCCGAACATCAGCATCGACGATGTTCACGCCAACATCCGCCGCGTGCTCGGCTACACCGACACCTACCTGTCGGGTCTGGGCGAGTACCGCGAAGACGGCCGAATCATCGGCACCGCCGCGGCGGAACTGTCCCACAGTCAGCTGTGGCAGTGGCTGCGCAACAGCGTCGAGCTCACTGACGGCCGGACCTTCGACACGACGGTCTTCACGCGTGCTGTCGCGGAAGAACTCGCGGTTGTGCCGCTGCACGCCGCCGACTACTTCCACGAAATCGCGGACATGCTGCGCGAAACCGTCGACCACCCAGATTTCACGGAGTCCTTCGTGCGGCTGGCCTATGACCGCTTCCTCGTGGAGCGGGCCGCACGCCGGGCCTCGTGATCCGGTTCTCGCGCACGGAACCGAAACACACAGAACCGCACACACAGAAAAACTGACGAGGTGCCGCTCCAGGTGAGCGGCACCTCGTCAGTTTTTGCTGGGGTCAGCAGGGAGTGAGTGGAACGGTCAGCCGTTCTTCAGCGCGCTCCAGCGTTCGGCGTGATCGGCGGCAAGCTGGCGGGCCTGACCGATGTACGTCTGCGGGCGCAGCTCCTTCAGACGCTCGGCGTCGTCTTCCGGCAGACCCAGGCCCGCAGTGAATTCCTGCAGGTCAGCCTGGCCGATGCGGTGGCCGCGCGTGAGCTCCTTGAGTTTTTCGTAGGGGTTTTCCATGCCGGGAACACCGCGCAGGTAGGCCGCGCGCATGACCGACTGGACGGCTTCGCCGAGCACTTCCCAGTTGCCTTCGAGGTCGGCGTTGAGCTCTTCCTGGTTGATGTCGAGCATCTTCAGGCCCTTGACCAGGTTGTTCATCGCCAGGATCGAGTGGCCGAACGCCACACCGATGTTGCGCTGCATGGTGGAGTCCGTCAGATCGCGCTGCAGACGGCTGGTGACAAGCGTGTCAGCCAGGGTGTTCAGCAGAGCGCAGGACACTTCGAGGTTCGCTTCTGCGTTCTCAAAGCGGATGGGGTTGACCTTGTGCGGCATCGTCGAAGAACCGGTCGCACCCTCAACAGGAATCTGCTTGAAGTAGTTCATCGAAATGTAGGTCCAGAAGTCCGTCGCCAGGTTGTGGGCGATCCGGTTGAACCTGTCGATGTCGGAGTACAGCTCCGCCTGGAAGTCATGCGATTCGATCTGCGTGGTCAGCGGGTTGAACGTAAGCCCCAGGCGGTCTTCCACGAAGCTGCGGGCGATCTCCGGCCAGTCAGCGCCGGGAACCGCGACTGAGTGGGCTGCGTAGGTGCCGGTTGCACCGTTGATCTTGCCCAGGTAGACGGTGTTCTTCACCCGCTTGAACTGGCGGGCCAGACGGTGCGCGGTCACCGCGATTTCCTTGCCCATGGTGGTAGGCGTAGCCGGCTGACCGTGCGTGTGGGCGAGCATAGGAACGTCCGCGAGTTCCTGCGCCATGTCCGTCAGCTGATCAATGAGAGCTTCCGCCCGCGGCAGCCACTGGTTTTCCACCGCGCCCTTGAGCCCCAGGGCGTAGGACAGGTTGTTGATGTCTTCGGACGTGCAGCAGAAGTGCACGAACTCGCGCAGATCATCCCCGCCCAGCTCAGCCAGACGGTCCTTGATGACGTACTCGACGGCCTTGACGTCATGCACCGTGACCTTCTCAATGTCCTTGAGCTTGGCAATCGTGTCAGCGTCAAAGTTCTCGACCAGACCGCGCAGGCCGGCCTTCTCTTCTTCCGTCACAGCGCGCACACCGTCGATCACGCCGTTTTCAGACAGGTGGATCAGCCACTCCACTTCCACGTGGATGCGGTCGCGGTTGAGCGCGGCCTCAGACAGGTAGTCGACGAGGCCCGCCGCATCGGCACGATAGCGGCCATCAAGCGGGCTCAGGGCAATAGCGGGGTCAAGATCAGCCAAAGTCACGCGAGTCATAGCCCCATCATCCCACGTCCGCTCCGGTGACGATTTCCACGACCTCGGTTCCATACGCCTCGAGCTTTTTGTCGCCGACCCCGCTGACCTTCCGCAGAGCAGCCAGCGACTGCGGCTGGGCAATCGCAATGTGCATGAGCGCCGCATCCGGGAACACCACGTATGCGGGGACACCTGAGCCTGCGGCGGTGGTCTTCCGCCAGGCGCGCAGCCGGTTGAAGATCTCCTCCTGGTCTTCTGTCAGGTGGTACTTCCGCACACCCCCTGACGAGGCGGAGCTCGCCTTGGTCTGCCTCTTCGGCTTGGCCAGTTCGACCCTGACCTCACCGCGCAGCACCGGGTCGGCAGAAGAATCAACCATGAACACGCCGTACTCGCCGACCGGCACCGTCCAGCCGCGGGCCGTGGTCTGCCTGAACACCGAACGCCACTGGGCTTCGCTCAGATCAGCGCCGATGCCCCACACCGACAGGCTCTTGTGGTCAGATTCGTCCGAGCGCGGATTGTTCTTGCCGCGCAGCACATCGATGATCTGCCCCGTGCCGAACCGCTGACCCCGCTCGCGCTCCAAGCGGATGATGGTCGACAGCAGCATCTGCACCGCCACCGTCGCATCCCACGCCTGCGGCGGATGAAGGCACGTATCGCAGTTGCCGCACGGGCCGGATTCCTCGCCGAAGTACTGCAGAATCTGCTGTCGGCGGCACGTGAGCGACTCACACAGGGCCAGCATCGAATCCAAATGCCGGCTCAAGTTCTGCCGGTGCTGCGGCGAACCCTCCGACTGACTGATCAGCCTGCGCTGAGCAACCACATCGCCCAAGCCGTACACCATCCACGCGGTCGCCGGCAGACCATCACGGCCAGCACGGCCCGTTTCCTGGTAATAGCCCTCAACGGACTTCGGCAGATCCACGTGGGCAACAAAGCGCACATCCGGTTTGTCAATGCCCATGCCGAACGCAATCGTGGCGACCATGACAACGCCGTCCTCCCGCAGGAATCGGGCCTGCCGGGCCGAACGCTCCTCCTGCGGCAAACCCGCGTGATAGGCAAGCGCATCAATGCCCTGCTCACACAGGTAGTCCGCAAACTGCTCCGTCGACTTGCGCGACAGACAGTAGACAATGCCCGCCTCACCCGGATGCTCATCCTTGATCAGCTGCACCAGCTGCCGGCGCGGGGACGTCTTCTCGGCAATCCGGTACTGAATGTTCGGCCGATCAAAACTCGAAACAAAATGACGCGCCTCACCCATGGCCAACCGCCGCGTCAGTTCATCATGGGCAGCCGGGGCGGCGGTTGCCGTCAGTGCGACACGCGGCACGGTGGGAAAACGCTCATGCAGAACCGACAAACCCAGGTAGTCAGTCCGAAAATCATGACCCCACTGGGACACACAGTGCGCTTCATCAATGGCAAACAGCGAAACCTCTGTCTGTTCGAGGAGGCGAAGCGTCCTTTCTTGGACGAGCCTTTCGGGAGCCAAGTACAGAAGATCCAAAGCACCCGAGCGGAAGCGGGCCTGCACCTCGTGAGCCTCTTCTGGGCTCAGGCTCGAATTGAGGTAGGCGGCCTTGACCCCGAGCGCTTCGAGGGCCAGGACCTGGTCCTCCATGAGCGCGATGAGGGGCGAAATGACCACGCCGGTCCCGGGGCGCACGAGGGCCGGAATCTGGTAGCACAGCGACTTCCCGCCGCCGGTGGGCATGAGGACTACCGCGTCACCGCCTGTGCATAGGTGATCGATGATCTCTTCCTGCTGGCCCCGAAATGACGAATAGCCGAAGACGGAATCGAGAACTTCGGCGGGGGTTCGCTGTTCGGCAGTCACGGGCACACCCTATCCGTGTTGCTGGGGAGTGTGCGGCTGAGTGTCGACCGGCTGTGGACAACTGCGCGCTTGTCCACAGGGCGCTGCAGGATTTGGTGGCTGTGGGGCGGCGGTGCAGAAGATCGGGCCATGGACGAACTGCACGCAATGATGAAGCAATGGGAAGCCGCCAGCGGCGAATGGGCGGTGTTGGCACGGGCTGTCGCCGCCGCCGACCCCGATTACTGGGAGGGCGCGGCGGCTGACGCCTTCCGCTGGCAGCTGCGGGAACGCGCACGAGCCTGCTCTGAGGCTGAACGCATGGCAGGTGAGGTCGTGCTCGCCTTCGCCGAGCACGTCAGGCAGGTGGCGCCATGACGTGGCTGGATCTTGATCCTCGCGCTTTTGCCGATTTGCCGCCGGACCTCGTCGCGCTCCTGCCACTCGGGGTCGTGCCGGCCCTCTTGGACCCGGATCTTGGTGATCCAGCTGACGAGGTGCCGGTTCCGGGGGAGGGGAGTGGCACCTCGGGTGCTGGTGGAGTGGGTGCTGGTGGGGAGGGCTCCCCTGGGGAGCCCGTCGACGGTGCTGAGCTTGCGTTCGCAGTGGCCTTCGCCTCGAGCCCCTTTGTCTTTTCCGCGTGTGCGTGGGGGCCGCCGGGCACGCTGGTAATCCACGCGGTGTTCGATCCGGCAACCGCCGCGGTCATCGTGCGTCGGGACAGCGGTGATTTAGGCGCCGACGGTGTTCCGGCAGACCTGGGTGAGGCCGTGCGCGGACGCCTGCTGCGGGGAACCTTCTGCGATCTGGGTGACCTTCCGCAGATATTCGGCGACATACTCGCCGCCGGCTACAGTGACGGCGTTTTCGCCGTGGGTGCGCTTACGCCTGAAGGCCAGCCGGGACACGTTTTCGAGTACGTCGAATTCACGGCCGCCGACCGCCCCGCTGCCACTGTCGCGGTTCTCGACGCAGCGCTCGCCGCGGCTTATGAATGGGTCGAATCATGAGGGTCATCGGAGGTGAGCGCGGATTCTCTGCCCGACTGGAAAACATTCGCAGTGCCGGCGGTGCGCTGGAAAGTCTGGGCGGCACCGTCGGAGACCTTGTACGGGCAACCCCACCGCCGCCGGGCGTGAGTTCACTGCTGGATTCGCCAGTGACGTGGGCGAAGGTTGAATACGCCTGCACTGCGTTCTTCATGCGCACACGCGGGCTCAGTGACAGCATTACGAAGCTCGGCACGCAGGCGCTGCTGGCGGCAGCAGGCTATGAAACGGCGGATTCCGCGGCCCGAGCGGCGCAGCAGATCGGCAGTTGGGCCGCCGGCTGGGGACTGGGTGTCGCAGTGCGGGTGACAGCACCCCTATGGGCGGTGCCGGCGGTCATCGCAGCGCTGACAGCGGCCGGATGGATTGCGGTGGCCGACGGCCTCGTCACGCTTGCCACCGGCAACAGCCCCGAATTCGGCAAGAAGGCCATGGCAGCAGCCCGCGGGATCTTTGAACAGGCGCTGGCAAACAACACGAGCGCTTTCAGCAGAGTCCTCGATTCGGGACTTTCCGGTTTCGCCACCGGCCTGTTCGGATTGCCCCCGCTGCCTCCGATCATCGACGCGATGCGAGCCGGACCGCTCACGCGCTCCCTGGCCAGGACGGGCGAAGCCAGCGGAGCCTTCCCGACAGAACCGCCGGAGGTCCGCTCCCACAAGGCGACGCCCGGTGGGTCGCCGCGTTCCCTGTCAGGTCTTTACGAACGTGAAGTCGCTGCGCACTCCGGGCGCGACAACGGCAGGGTTCGGGTGGACGCCGTGCGCGGGCCGGACGGGAAGAAGCGCTACATCGTGTATGTGCCCGCAACAACTGACTGGAGTGTCAAAGGAGGGCGCAACACAACGGACACCGCTACGAACGTGCAGACCATGGCCCAGCGCGAATCCGCCATGCGCCACGTGGTGAGGACGGCAATAAAGGAAAGCGGCATCGGGCCGGATGACGAAATCATGCTCGTCGGATATTCGCAGGGCGGGATTGTCGCGGCATCGTTGGCGGCCGATCCCGAATTCCGCAAACAGGCGAACGTGAGGCAGGTGGTCACGGTCGGCAGCCCCATCGGGCGCTTCGACGTCGGCAACACCAAGGTGCTGTCCATCGAACAGGACCGGGACGTGATTCCGGCACTCGACGGCACTGACAATCCCGACAAGCGCAACTGGACCACAATCATCGCCGACTCACCACCCGTCGACAGTCCGCTGGGCGCGCACTCCTCTGACGCGTACACTGAGGTCATCCGCGATCTCGAGAAGAGTCGACAGCCCGATGTTGTGCAGTTTTCGAAAGACAACCGCGGTTTTCTTGGCGGCACGGTCGAAGAGTCACGCGAATTCGAAGGGGTCCGGAAGGAAAAATAAGCGCTCATCTTGGCATAGGTCGTCACTTCCGTTAGATTGTGTTCACAATGTGAAACGCGTCACCGACGCCTAGGCGAACAGCCGAGCGCTCGGTTGGTATGGCAAAGAGGCCACAAGCCACTCGGCCACGACTAGAGGAGAAGCTATGACTTCGAATCTCGCAGGCAACACCAATACTGCACAAGATTCAGATCGTCCGATGATTCAGATGCTTTCGCCAGAAGGCAAGCGAGTCCGCTCCGGAGAGTACGATTCCTACGCAGCAGACCTCACAGGCGAGGACATGCGGGAGTTCTACCGGGACATGGTGCTCATCCGTCGAGTAGACGCAGAGGGCAATGCCCTGCAGCGTCAGGGACAGCTGGGCCTGTGGGCACCGCTCAAAGGCCAGGAAGCCGCACAGATCGGACTGGGCCGCGCACTGCGCAAACAGGACTTCGTCTTCCCCACCTACCGTGAACACGGTCTGGCATGGTGCCGCGGGGTTGAACCCGAAACGCTGCTGGGCATGTTCCGCGGCCAGCACCACGGCGGCTGGGACCCGCAGGAAAACCGCTTCCACACCTACACGATCGTCATCGGCTCGCAGGTTCTGCACGCCACCGGCTACGCCATGGGCGTGAAGTTCGACGGCGACGTCGCCACCGGCGACCTCGACCGCGACACCATCTCGGTCGCCTGCATGGGCGACGGTGCAACCAGCCAGGGCGACGTTTCGGAAGGCCTCAACTTCGCAGCGGTCTTCCACGCACCCGTCCTGTTCTTCATCCAGAACAACCAGTTCGCCATTTCGGAACCGAACTCCGCACAGATGGCAGCCCCGCTGTTCAAGCGCGGAACCGGCTTCGGTGTGCCCGGTGTGCGCGTCGACGGCAACGACGTTCTGGCCATGTACTCCGTGGCGAAGGCCAGCGCCGACTCGATTCGCGCAGGCCTGGGCCCCATGCTGATCGAAGCGTTCACCTACCGCATGGGCGCACACACCACGGCTGACGACCCCACCAAGTACCGTTCAGACGCACTGACGGAATCGTGGCTCGAAAAGGACCCGATCGACAGGGTTCGCCGCTTCCTGCACCACGAGGACTACGCCGACCAGAAGTTCTTCGATGAGATCGACGAAGAAGCGGATGCTCTCGCAGCCCGCATCCGCGCGGCCTGCATGGCCATGGAACCTCCGGCACCGTCAGAAATGTTCGACTCCGTGTTCGTCGAAAAGCACCCTCTCATCGAAGCCGAACAGCGCGAGTACCTCGAATACCTCGACTCGTTTGCAGAGGAAGGTGCACTGTGACCGCAGCTTCCACCCTCGACTCGATCCAGAAGATGCCCCTGTCCAAGGGCATCACCGCGGGCCTTCGCAAGGCCATGGAAGAAGACTCCAAGGTCGTTCTCATCGGTGAGGACATCGGCAAGCTCGGCGGTGTCTTCCGTGTGACAGAAGGCATCCAGAAGGACTTCGGCGAACAGCGCGTCATCGACGCCCCACTGGCCGAATCCGGCATTGTCGGCACCGCAATCGGCATGGCCATCCGCGGCTACCGTCCGGTTGTCGAAATCCAGTTCGACGCGTTTGTCTTCCCGGCCTACGACCAGATCGTGACCCAGCTGGCGAAGCTCCACGCGCGCACCCGCGGAAAGCTCAATGTGCCGGTCGTCATCCGCATCCCCTACGGCGGTGGCATCGGCTCGCCCGAACACCACTCGGAAAGCCCCGAAACGGTCTTCGCCCACCATGCAGGGCTCAAGATTATGACGCCGTCGAATGCGAACGATGCCTACTGGATGATCCAGGAAGCCATCAAGAGCCCCGATCCGGTTATCTTCTTCGAGCCCAAGCGCCAGTATTGGCTGCGCGGCGACGTCGACCTTGAGAACCCCGCCACCACCGCCTACAGCGCGCAGATCGCCCGCCCCGGCAAGGACTGCACGCTCGTGGCCTACGGTCCGCTCGTTCCGCAGGCGCTCGACGCTGCGGCTGCCGCTGCCGAAGAAGGCGTTGACCTTGAAGTCGTCGACCTGCGCGGTCTCAACCCCATCGACTTCCCGGTTATCGAAGAGTCCGTGAAGAAGACGGGCCGTCTGGTAGTCGCCCATGAAGCCCCCGTCTTCCTGGGCCTGGGGTCGGAAATCGCCGCACGGATCAGCGAACGCTGCTTCTACCACCTCGAAGCTCCCGTACTGCGAGTCGGCGCACCGCACGCCCCGTACCCCGGTTCGAAGCTCGAACAGCACTACCTGCCCGACCTTGACCGCATTCTCGATGCCGTCGACCGCGCTATGGACTTCTAAGGAACCCAATGACAGACACATTTCTCCTGCCCGACCCGGGCGAGGGGCTGACCGAAGCTGACATCATTTCGTGGAAGGTCGCCGCAGGCGACACCGTCACGGTCAACCAGATCCTCGTCGAAATCGAAACCGCTAAATCGCTCGTCGAACTGCCCAGCCCGCACGCCGGTGTGATCGCCAAGCTGCTGGTAGAGGAAGGCCAGACCGTCGAAGTCGGCACGCCGATCCTCCAGTTCGAAGGCGATGGCTCCGCATCCGGTGACACTCCTGCAGCGGACGCTGCCGATGACAGCGCAGACGATGAAGGCTCCGGCCCTAACCTCGTGGGCTACGGAACGACCGCGCAGTCCAAGCGCCGCCGCCCCCGCAAGGGACAGCAGGCTCCGGCGGCAGCGCCGGCAGCGGCCCCAGCAGCTGAAGCCAAGCCGGCAGCCCAGCCGGAACCGGCCGCCCCGGCCCGTGCCGGACACGCCCTGGCCAAGCCGCCCGTGCGCAAACTCGCAAAGGACAACGGCATCAACCTCGCCGATGTCCCGGCAACCGGCGAAGGCGGCATCGTCACCCGCGCCGACCTCATGAACTTCATGGAAAGCGGGCAGACGAGCACCGCGGCCGCCCCGGCGACCGGCACCTCGGCAGCTGCTGCCGCACCGGGAACCGAAGAGCGCATCCCGTTCAAGGGCGTCACCAAGTTCATGGCGCAGGCCATGGTCGATTCGGCGTTCACCGCGCCGCACGTCACCGAGTTCCTCGACGTGGACATGACCGCCACGATGGAACTGGTGCGCCGCTTCAAGGCCTCCGGCGTTCTCGGCGATGTGAAGTTGTCGCCGCTGGCAGTCGTTGCCAAGGCTGTGACCTGGGCTGTTGCCCGCAACCCGCGGATCAACAGTTCGCTGGAGGGCGACGAAATCGTCGTCAAGCACTACGTCAACCTGGGCATTGCGGCAGCAACGCCGCGCGGCCTGGTCGTGCCGAACATCAAGGACGCCCACGCGATGGGACTGGGTCAGCTTGCCGGAGAGATCCGCGAACTGGCACTCACCGCGCGCGACGGCCGGACCACCCCGGTTGCGCAGACCGGCGGAACCATCACCATCACCAACGTCGGAGTGTTCGGCGTGGATGCCGGAACACCCATCATCAACCCCGGCGAGGCCGCCATCCTCGCCTTCGGCCAGGTGCGCCAGCGCCCGTGGGTTGTCGACGGAGAAATCGTGCCGCGCGAAATCACCACGCTGGCAGTGTCTGCAGACCACAGGCTGGTCGACGGCGAGATCATCTCGAAGTTCCTCGCCGATGTGGGTCGCGCACTCGAAGACCCGGCGGTCATGCTGGCCTAAGGTGCGGTGCCGATGCGCCTCGGCTGTACCAGAGCTGCAGTCCGATTTGGCGCATCGGCGCGCATCGGTTTAGAATAATTCCCTGTTGTGGCCGAATTGTGCCCCAACGCGCTCACACAGCGATGCTGAGCACAGGCCCTTCTCTCACAGGCCTGACACACGCTGGTGAGACATCGTCGGAACTAGGGACTATCCACCCCGAGGTTTCGCACAAGCCCTTCACCGGGCAAAGAGCAACCACCGCTGTGTTCACGTCGGCGCGAACGCCGACAGGGGAACGAGCCCGGTGGAACTGTGAAGATGTCTCGGCGGCTGCCCTCACGCACTTAATGCGAGGACAACGCCGCCGGCAGAAGTCAACTGGAGGAGAGTCATGGCAGCAGTCTGCCAGGTAACCGGGGCCACCCCTGGTTTTGGGAACAACGTCTCCCACTCGAACCGCCGCACCCGTCGTCGGTTCGACATCAACATTCAGAAGAAGCGCTACTACGTGCCGTCGTTGCGCCGCAAGGTCACGCTGACGGTTTCGACCCGCGGCATCAAG
Source organism: Brevibacterium sp. HMSC08F02 (assembly GCF_001807555.1). Classification (NCBI taxonomy): domain Bacteria; kingdom Bacillati; phylum Actinomycetota; class Actinomycetes; order Micrococcales; family Brevibacteriaceae; genus Brevibacterium; species Brevibacterium sp. HMSC08F02. Next base: position 46,385 of record NZ_KV789354.1, read on the forward strand.
GTCATTGACGCGCGCGGCATTGACGCTGTGGTCAACGAGCTCATCGCTAAGGGAGTGAAGCTCTGATGGCAAAAGCACAGGACGTACGCCCCATCATCAAGCTGAAGTCAACGGCCGGAACCGGTTACACCTACGTGACCAAGAAGAACCGCCGCAACACCCCCGACCGCATCGTCATGAAGAAGTACGACCCAGTGGTCCGCAAGCACGTCGAATTCCGCGAGGAGCGCTGATAGTCAATGGCTAAGAAGTCTAAGATCGCACGCGAAAAGCAGCGCCAGGCCATCGTCGAGCGCTACGCTGAACGCCGCGCCGAACTCAAGCGTCAGCTGGTTCACCCCGATTCCACCGACGAACAGCGCGAGGAAGCACGCCTGGGTCTGCAGAAGCTGCCCCGCGATGCTTCGCCGGTCCGTCTGCGCAACCGCGACCAGGTTGACGGTCGTCCGCGCGGTTACCTCCGCAAGTTCGGTGTTTCCCGTGTTCGCTTCCGGGAAATGGCCCACAAGGGCGAGCTTCCCGGCGTTACCAAGTCGAGCTGGTAAGGTTTTTCCTGTTCGTCTCGGTTATACCGAAACCTAAGTCCTAGAGGAGGACGTTCTTATGGCTAAGAACCGCAGCGAGCTTGTCGCAGAAGTTGCAGACAAGTCCGGCCTGACCCAGAAGCAGGTCTCCGACGTTCTCGATGGTGTCTTCGACGCCTTCGCAGATGTCGTCAGCAAGGGCGAAAAGCTCACCATCCCGGGCTGGCTGTCCGTTGAGCGCACCGAACGTGCAGCTCGCAAGGGCCGCAACCCGCAGACCGGCGAGGAAATCCAGATTCCCGCTGGCTACTCCGTGAAGCTTTCGGCTGGTTCGAAGCTCAAGGCTGCTGCAGGCAAGCCCTGATCAAGCAGACTGAGGACTTCAACGTTCTTGAGCTCTGACCGCGGCGCTTAGGCGCAGCGGAGAGCGCTCGCGAGGGGATCCCGACGTGTGTCGGGGTCCCCTCGTTGTTTTGTGTGTGCGGTTTGGGGTGGGTTTGGTGGGGTGGTTGCTGGTTTGTGTTGCTTGTGCGCTGGAGGGGCTGTTGGTGGGGCTGCTGGATTCCTGGGGTCATTTGGCGCTGGGGGCACCCGTTAGCCGGGATCTGCGGCTTGGCCACGGATCCACTCGTTAGCCGCAAGGGGACACGCGTTAGCCGGGATCTGCGCTTTAGCAGTAGCGGCTAACGGGAGTTTTTGTTGCTAAGGCGTGGGCGGACGCTGGAGGAGGGGCCGGTGGCCGGTTTCTGCGGCTTAGGCACGAATCCACCCGTTAGTCGCACGGGGGCACCCGTTAGCCGGGATCTGCGGCTTAGCAGTAACTGCTAACGGGAGTTTTTGTTGCTAAAGCGTGGCTGGCTGCTGGAAGTGGGGCGAGGCGTCGAGGCGTTTGGTTGGGTGGTTGCTGGTTTGTGCTGCTTGTGCGCTGGAGGGGCTGCTGGTGGGGCTGCTGGATTCCTGGGGTCATTTGGCGCTGGGGGCACCCGGCGGCCGGGATCTGCGCTTTAGCCGCGAATCCACCCGTTAGCCGCAAGGGGACACCCGTTAGCCGGGATCTGCGCTTTAGCAGTAACTGCTAACGGGAGTTTTTGTTGCTAAAGCGTGGGCGGACGCTGGAGGAGGGGCCGGTGGCCGGATTCTGCGCTTTAGGCACGGATCCACCCGTTAACCGCAAGGGGACACCCGTTAGCCGGTTTCTGCGGCTTAGCAGTGACTGCTAAGGGGAGTTTTTGTTGCTAAAGCGTGGGTGGTTGCTGGAAGTGGGGCGAGGCGCCGAGGTGTCAGGTTGGGCTGGCTGCAGGAAACGGCCGAGGTGCCGGGTCGCGGAGGTGGGTGCTGGTGGTCAGGGGAGCGGCGCCTCGTGTTCGTGGTGGGAGGGGGCTTGTTGCTGGCCGCGGGCACCCGGCGGCCGGGATCTGCGCTTTAGGCACGGATCCACCCGTTAGCCGCAAGGAGGCACCCGTTAGCCGGGATCTGCGCTTTAGCAGTAA
>NZ_KV789354.1:48418-80836 GCF_001807555.1 Brevibacterium sp. HMSC08F02
CGGGAGTTTTTGTTGCTAAAGCGTGGGTGGGTGCTGGAAGTGGGGCGAGGCGTCGAGGTGTTTGGTTGGGCTGGTTGCTGGAGGGGGTCTCCCTTCGGCTAAGGCGTGGATTCGTTGCTAACCGGTGTGCCCCGGCGCCTCACGCCGGGGCCGAACCGCGGCAGCGCGCCGCGGAAAGCAGCCCGTAAGTGTTGTCCAATATATTGGACAACACTTACGGGCTTCGCTGGTTTACAGGGCTCGTAGAGGTTGACCATAAAAGGAGACAACCCCTACGAGCCCTTGGAGAGCCGACGACGATGTCCTACACCAGGCACGATCCCAGTCGCACAGTCCGTGCGCCCCGCGGAACTGAGATCACCGCACGCAGCTGGCAGACGGAAGCCGCGATGCGCATGCTCATGAACAATCTCGACCCAGAGGTTGCCGAAAGGCCCGAAGACCTCGTGGTCTACGGCGGAACTGGCAGAGCAGCCCGCAGCTGGGAAGCCTTCGACGCGATCGTCGATACCCTCAAAGAGCTGCGCGAAGACGAAACTCTGCTCGTCCAGTCCGGCAAACCCGTCGGAGTGCTCCGCACCCACGAATGGGCGCCGCGAGTGCTCATCGCCAATTCAAACCTCGTGGGCGACTGGGCCAACTGGGAGCACTTCCGCAAGCTCGAAGCCGAAGGCCTCATGATGTACGGCCAGATGACCGCGGGCTCCTGGATCTACATCGCCACACAGGGCATCCTCCAGGGCACCTACGAAACCTTCGCCGCCGTTGCCAACGAACACTTCGACGGCACACTGGCCGGCACGCTCACCGTCACTGCCGGGTGCGGCGGTATGGGCGGTGCCCAGCCGCTTTCAGTAACACTCAACGGCGGTGCGTGCCTTATCATCGACGTCGACCGGACCCGCATGGAGCGCCGCCAGGGCAAGCGCTACCTCGACGAGGTTGTTTCGGACCTCGACGAAGCTCTCGACCTGGTTCTTGCCGCCAAGGCCGACAAGCGCGCCCTTTCTGTGGGTCTCGTGGGCAACGCGGCGGACATTCTGCCGGAGCTGCTGGACCGCGGTGTTGCCGTCGACATCGTCACCGACCAAACCTCAGCACACGACCCCCTGTCCTACCTGCCGCTTGGTGTCAGCGTGGACGAATGGTCCGAAGAAGCCGAAGAAAACCCCGAAAAGTTCACCCTGCGCGCGCAGGAGTCGATGGCCAAGCACGTCGCCGCAATGGTCGGCTTCCAGGACAAGGGCGCGGTCGTGTTCGACTACGGCAACTCCATCCGCGATGAAGCCCGCAAGGCCGGTTATGACCGTGCCTTTGAGTTCCCCGGCTTTGTGCCGGCCTACATCCGACCGCTGTTCTGCGAGGGCCTTGGCCCCTTCCGCTGGGTCGCCCTGTCCGGAGATCCGGAAGATATTCGGGTGACTGACGAAGCACTCAAAGAGCTCTTCCCTGACAACGATCACCTGCACCGTTGGCTCGACGCCGCACAGGAGTACGTGGAGTTCGAAGGTCTGCCCGCCCGCATCTGCTGGCTGGGCTACCGGGAGCGCCACAAGGCGGGACTGCTGTTCAACCAGCTGGTTGCCGACGGCAAAGTGTCGGCCCCCATCGTCATCGGCCGTGACCACCTGGACTCCGGTTCTGTGGCGAGCCCGTACCGCGAAACCGAAGCCATGCGCGATGGCTCGGATGCCGTGGCTGACTGGCCTTTGCTCAACGCCCTAGTCAACACCTCTTCGGGTGCCAGCTGGGTGTCCCTGCACCACGGGGGAGGTGTCGGCATGGGTCGGTCTATTCACGCCGGCCAGGTCTCGGTTGCCGATGGCACGGAGCTTGCCGCGCAGAAGCTCGAGCGTCTGCTGACGAACGACCCCGCGATGGGCGTCATCCGCCACGTGGATGCAGGCTACGAGCGTGCTCACGATGTCGCCGCTGAGCGTGGACTGTGGGTTCCCGCAGATGAAAATCTCAACCACCGCGCCAAGCAGGACGCGTAGGCTGAAGTCATGACTTCTCTGCTTGTCACCGACATTGCTGAGCTCGTCACGAACGACCCGCACGCGCAGGACCTCCTGGGCGTGCGGCAGAACGCTGCGATGCTCGTTGAGGACGGCACGGTGGCCTGGATCGGCGACACCGCGAAGGCTCCCGCCGCGGACGAGGTGGTCTCGGCTGCCGGCCGCGCTGTCATCCCGGGTTTTGTCGACAGCCACAATCACCTGATCTTCGCGGGCGACCGCTCGGAAGAGTTCGCCGCTCGCATGGCCGGGCAGGCCTATTCGGCCGGCGGAATCGCCACGACCGTCAGCGCGACTCGCGAAGCTTCGGCCCAGCAGCTGGAGGACAACCTCGTTCGTCTGCTGCGGCAGGCGGAGCACAGCGGCACCACGACGTTTGAGGTCAAGTCCGGCTACGGCCTGACAGTCGAAAGCGAACTCGAAGCGCTGCGCATTGCCCGCCGCCACACGGAGGAGACGACCCTCATGGCGGCCCACGTGGTGCCGGCCGAATACAAGGAAGCGCCGGATAACTACGTCGACCTCATCATCGAACAGATGATCCCGCGGGCAGCCCAGGAGGGCCTGGCCAAGTGGATTGACGTGTTCTGCGAGGAAGGTGCGTTTGATATCGCGCAGACCCGCCGGATTGTCGAGGCGGGGCTCGCCCACGGTCTGAAGCCTCGCCTGCACGCGAATCAGCTCAGCGATATGGGCGCCATGGCCCTGGCTGCTGAGGTCGGTGCGGTGTCGGCTGATCACGCGACTTTTGTCAGTGATGAGGACCTGGCTCGCATTGCCGAGGTGGGAACTGTGCTCACGCTGCTGCCCAGCATTGAGTTCTCTACTCGCCAGCCGTACCCGGATGTCCGCAGGTATCACGAGGCGGGGGTCACGGTGGCGATCGCATCTGACTGCAATCCGGGCAGCGGCTTTTCGAATTCGATTCCCTTCTGCATGGCCATTGCCGTACGCGATATGCACTTCACGGTCGAGCAGGCGCTGTGGTCAGCCACGGCCGGCGGTGCGCGCGCCCTGCAGCGGACCGATGTGGGTGCGCTGACCGTGGGCAGTCGGGCTGATTTCAGCATTCTGGATGCCCCGTCCTATCGGCATTTGGTCTACCGGCCCGGTGTGCAGCAGATCGCTGAGGTCTACCGCGCCGGCACACTCATCTCCTCGAACCCATCCCCATTCACATGTAAGGAGCTCCCGTGACGACTTCTGTCGCTCTTGATCCCCAGGCTCTGTCGTTTGCCGATGTCGTGGCTGTTGCTCGGCACGGCGCACAGGTCACCATCCCGGATTCTGTTCTCGCTGATGTCGCAGAGGCCCGACGTGCGGTGGATGCTCTGGCCGCCCACCCGAAGCCCGTCTACGGCGTTTCGACCGGCTTCGGGGCGCTCGCGCAGCGCCACATTCCGCACGATAGTCGCGCGCAGCTGCAGAAGTCGCTCATCCGCTCCCACGCTGCGGGCATCGGCGACCCGGTAGAGGTCGAGGTGGTGCGTGCGCTCATGCTGCTGCGTGCCCGCACTCTGGCCACCGGGCGGACGGGTGTGAAGGTTGAGACCCTGCAGACCTATGTTGAGATTCTCAACGCCGGCATCACCCCGTGGGTGCATGAGCACGGTTCGCTCGGCTGTTCTGGTGACCTCGCCCCGCTGTCAGCGTGCGCACTCGTGGTGATGGGCGAAGGCAAGGTGCACGGCCCGGACGGTGAGCCCGTCGATGCTGGCCCCGTCCTTGCCGAAGCGGGCATCACTCCGGTCGAGCTTGAGGAAAAGGAGGGCTTGGCGCTCGTCAATGGAACCGACGGGATGCTGGGCATGCTTATCCTTGCGCTGTATGACCTTGAGAAGCTTTTGACGACCGCTGATATCAGCGCGGCTATGTCTGTTGAGTCCCAGTTGGGCACCGACCAGGTGTTCAAGCCCGAACTGCACTACCCTCTGCGCCCACACCCGGGCCAGCGCACGAGTGCGGGCAATATGTTCGCGGCTCTGCAGGATTCCGAGATTATGGCCAGCCACCGAGATTCGGAGCATTTGGTGCAGGATGCGTATTCGCTCCGCTGTTCGCCGCAGGTGACCGGTGCCGCCCGGGATGCCGCAGTGTTTGCGGCGCAGGTGGCCGCACGTGAAATCCGTTCTGCTGTGGACAACCCGGTGGTTCTCCCGGACGGCACCGTGTCCTCCAATGGCAACTTCCACGGAGCTCCGCTTGCCCACCAGTTGGACTTCTTGGCGATTGTGGCTGCCGATGTCGCCTCAATTGCGGAGCGTCGCACGGATCGGGCGATGGACAAGACGCGCAATGAGGGCCTGCACTCGTTCTTGGCGCATGACCCGGGTGTGGATTCGGGCTTGATGATTGCGCATTACACGCAGGCGGCCATGGTGTCGGAATCCAAGCGGCTGGCCACACCGGCGAGTGTTGATTCGATTCCGTCGTCGGCGATGCAGGAAGATCACGTGTCGATGGGGTGGGGTGCGGCCCGCAAGCTGCGCCAATCTTTGGACAACCTGGCGCGTGTCCTGGCAGTCGAAATCTATGCGGCAGCGCGGGCGGCGGATCTGCGTGACGCGGCCGCCAGCCCCGTGACCGGTGCTGTCATCAGCCTGCTGCGCGAAACCGTTCCCGGCCCCGGCTCGGACCGCTTCATGTCGCCCGAACTCGCGCAGACTGTTGAGCTTGTGACCAGCGGCGCTGTCCTCACCGCCGCTTCGGAGCTCGGAACGTTTGAGCACACGCTCGCGGACGTCGACGGCACGGTGCTCACCGGGGTCAGCTGATGTCGGTTCTGGGGCTTATGGCCGCAATCCGCGATGTCGGACGCGACCCATCCGGCCTGGGCTACCGGCGTTTCGGCTTCAGCGGTGAAGAGCGCACCCTGCGTGAATGGTTCATCGCCGAGTGCCGTAAGCGCGGCTTTGACGTCGAAATCGACTTCAACGGCATCACGTGGGCGTGGGTGACCAGGCCTGGACCGAACGCCGTGGTCACCGGATCGCACCTGGACTCCGTCCCTGGCGGAGGTGAGTTCGACGGTCCGCTGGGTGTCACCTCGGCCCTGGCTGCGGTCGACCAGCTGAAAGCCGATGGTCGCCTCGAACGGGCGGAAAGGCCCCTGGCGATTGCCGTGTTCCCCGAAGAGGAGGGCAGCCGCTTCGGCGTTGCCTGCCTGGGCTCGCGCCTGCTGACGGGAGCCATCGACCGTGACAGGGCGCTGGCACTCAAGGACGCCGACGGCGTGACATTCGCCCAGGCGGCCAGCGCCTACGGCCTCACACCGGAGCACATGGGCGCTGACCATGACCGCCTGAACCAAATCGGATCGTTCATCGAGCTGCACGTCGAACAGGGCGTGGGGCTCATCAACACCGACCAGCCGGTGTCGATCGGCAGTTCGATCATCGGCCACGGCCGCTGGAACTTCCGGTTCACAGGGCAGGGCAACCACGCCGGAACAACCCCGATGAGCCACCGGGCTGACCCGGTTGCTGCGGCAAGTTCTGTGATCGGCGGGATTCCGCAGATCGCCGGGGCGCACAGCGGTTCTGTCGCCACGGTCGGCAGGACGCACATTCACCCCGGCGGGACGAACGTCATCGCCTCGTCCATGGACTTCTGGCTGGACATCCGCCACCCTGACGACACGGTTGTCGAGGCGGTGCTCGCCGACATCACCGACCGCGCCCAGGACCTCGCCGCGAGTGTTGAGGGGCTCACCGCCGAAGTGCGGCGCGAATCCTATTCGCCGACCGTGGACTTCCACGCAGCCCTCAACGACAGGCTGCAGGCGGTCTTGCCGAACGCACCGCGCATGCCGTCAGGAGCGGGCCACGACGCCGGCATTCTCGCCGCCCACGTGCCCTCGGCCATGCTCTACGTGCGCAATCCCACGGGTGTTTCCCACGCGCCGGAAGAGGCGTGCGAAGAATCCGACCAGATCGCCGGAGCGGCCGCCCTTGCCGATGTTCTGGCCGCGGAACTGAAAGCCACAGCATGAAGCTCTTCTTTCCCCGCGCCTACATAGACGGCGAAATCCGCACCGATGTCCTCGTCACGGCTGATGAGAGCGGCACCATCACCGCTGTCGAATGCGGCACCCCGCCCGCCCCGGAGCCAGCTGCCTCCGTGCCAGCCGCCCCCGGCACCTCGCCCGGTTCCCCAACCGGCACCTCGTCAGAAGACATCCACGTCTTCACCGGAACGGCCTTCCCCGGTGCGCACAATGCGCACTCGCATGCCTTCCACCGCCTGCTGCGCGGGCGGACGCACGATGACGGGGGCACCTTCTGGACGTGGCGGCAGGAAATGTATGCCGCAGCTGCCTCCCTGACCCCGCAGCTGTACCGCGAGGTCGCCACGGCGGTGTTCGGGGAGATGATCGAGGCCGGCTACACCTCGGTCGGCGAGTTCCACTACGTCCACCACGCCCCGGACGGCACCGCCTACCCCGACCACGCCATGGAGCGCGCCTTGGCCGAAGCGGCAGCAACAGCCGGCATCCGCCTGGTCCTGCTGGACACGTGCTATCTGCAAGGCAGCATCGGCAAAGAGCTCGCACCCGAACAGACGCGCTTCGGCGATGGCAGCATTGACGGGTACATGCGCAGGCACGCCAGTCTGCGCGAAGCACTTGCCGACTTCAGCCCGCTGGTCACCGTCGGCGCGGCCATCCACTCGGTGCGTGCGGTCGCCGCGGAAGGCCTTCCGCGCTTTGCCGAACTCGACGGCCCCCTGCACATCCACCTGTCCGAACAGCCCGCCGAAAACGAACAGGCGCTCGCCGCCTACGGGAAGACCCCCACGCGGCTGCTCGCCGAGGCGGGGCTCCTGTCACCGCGCCTGTCGGCGGTGCACGCCACTCACCTGAGCGATGACGACATTCGGCTGCTGGGGGATGCCGGGGTGCACATCGTCATGTGCCCCACGACCGAGGCGGATCTCGCCGACGGGATCGGGCCGGCACGTGCGCTCGCGGACGCCGGAGCGGTCATCTGCCTGGGCTCTGACCAGCACGTTGTGCTGGACTCCATGCGGGAACTGCAGGCACTGGAAGCCGGTGAGCGGCTGGCATCGGGCCAGAGGGGACGCTTCAGCCCAGCCGAACTCATCACCGCCCTGACGCAGTCCGGGGCTTCGGCGTTGGGTCTGCGCTCTGGGATTGCGGTAGGGTGCCCAGCAGACATCGTCACTGTTGAGCACGCAAGTGTTCGCACCGCCGGTTCACGCGGAGAACAGGTGGTGATGTCGGCCACCGCTGCGGATATCAGCGCCGTCATCGTTGCCGGCCGGGTTCGCCGCTCTCGCCCTAAGAGCGCTGAACAGGATCCGCTGGGGAGGCTCTACACACGGTTTTTCAAGGAGGAATAACGTGGCAGAAGTTCCGGCACTCAGGCGTTCCGTTGGGATTCTGCGCCATCTGGGCTCGTCACTGCGGCCCATCAGCGCCGGAGCTCTCGCACGCACCCTGGACATTCCCCGCTCCAGCCTGTACGACCTCCTGGCTGTTCTTGAAGAGCTCGACATGGTGCGCAAAGTCGACACCGGCTATGTGCTGGGCTCTGGTATCAGTGAACTCGACGCCGCGCACTCACGTCACGCGTCTCTGCAGCGGATTGCCCAGCCGGCTGCGCTCGAAACAGCTGAAGCGGCCGGCGGTTCCGTCCAGTTGGCGGTTCTGCGCGGCTGGGAGACGGTGTACCTGCTGAAGGAGTCAGCCAAGAGGGCGCCGCGGATCGTCACCGAGGCCGGCATCCGCATGCCCGCCTATCTCACCGCGACCGGCCGGGCGATCCTGTCCCGGCTGGAGAGGCGCGAGGTGGTGGCGATCTTCTCTTCTGAACTCGTCTTTGCGCAGCGCACGGGGCAGGGGCCCACGTCGCTGCGGGAACTCAACAGCGAATTGGCCGGTGTTCGCTCCCGCGGCTATTCGATTGAGCACGGTGAAATCAGCGACGGCATTTGGACTGTTGCCGCCCCCATTGTCGATGCCGCGGGCAGGCCGATTGCCGCGTTCGGCATTTCGCTGCCCACTGATGACAGTGGGGAAGATCGTGAAAAGGAAGTCAGCGCGCTGGCAGTAGAAGCCGCTGAGGGAATCTCAGTGCGTCTGCGCTGAGCCTTTGCCCAGGAGCACTTCTCCGATGCGCACCGAAACAGCCGGCGGTGAGGAGAGTGGAAGCTTTGAAAAAATACGAATTCAGTACAGAATGGGTTTTTCGGACAGAATCACACGTTCACGAAGCGCACAGATACGTCTCATCTATCGCCGAGCCGGTTTTATGTCAGTGGTTATCGGTAGGCTGAGATTCGTAAGGGTGAACTTGGCGTCACCCGCTGCGCTGTAACAGGCGTATACGCAGAAAGGAGCAGGAATGGCGGATGTCCCGGCTCTTCGGCGCGCAGTTGCGATGCTGCGTGCTGTTTCCCTCAGCAACGAGCCCATGAGCGCCGGACAGCTGTCACGGGAACTCGATATTCCCCGCTCCACCGTCTATGACATCCTTGCGGTCCTTGAAGAGCTCAACGTTGTCAGCAAGTGCAAGAACGGCTACGTGCCGGGGCCGGCGTCTACTGGCGTGGGTGCTGCGTATCTGCGCTCCGTGCCGTTGGTCAATGCGACAGTTCCGGCCATGCGCGCGCTGGCAGACGCCATTGACGGCTGTGTTCACCTGTCCACGCTGCGCGGCAATGAAGCACAGATCCTCACGGCAGACCGTGGTCCTGACGCGCCCATGTGCCCGTCGTGGCCCGGTGATGTGCAGCCGGTCGCAACATCAGCAGCCGGCCAGGCGATTCTGTCCTGCCTGCCCAAAGGTGCGATTGCCGGACTCATCGACGAACACCTGATGCCCAAGGTCCTGGAAGAGCTTCGCGCGGTCCGTCTGCGCGGCTATGCCATCGAACGCTGCGACGATTCCAGCACGTGGATCATCGGCGCCGCACTGCAACCCAGATCAGGCTCGCTGGTTGCGGCCCTTTCCATCGTCCTGCCGGCCAACTACTGGAGTGCTGACAACGAACTGCGCGTTGCGAAAGCCCTCAAGCTCACCGTCAAGAGGCTTTCTGACCGTCTCAACTGACGGTTAGGGTTGTTTCGTGACTTTGCGACACGACCCTGCAGACGAGCCCTTCTTCCGTGAATGGAACGAAGCGCGCCGCCGTGAAAACGGAGGCCAGCGGACAATTACACGGTCCCGTAAGCGCTCAACCCTCCTGCAGGAACACCTGGGACTGCACCGGGGTCTTCCCGTCCCCGCCTGTCTCACAGTCGGATCAAAGGGCAAAGGCACCGCGGTGGCGGCAGCAACTGCGACTCTGCACGCCGCGGGTCTGCGCGTGGGAACCATCACGAGTCCGCCGCTGCGCCACAATCGCGAACGCATTCGCATTGACGGCCGCGCGATTTCCCAAGCGGACTACGGAGCGCTGTCCCAGCGGGCCGCCCGTGCGCTTGAGGCTCTGCCCTCCTCAGATGACGGCTATCTGCCGCCTTCGGGCATGTACACCCTCATCGGGCTCAGCTGGTTGCTGGATGCAGAGGTTGACGTCCTCGTCGTCGAGGAGGGCCTGGGCGGTCTGAGCGACGATGTTTCGCTGTTCTCCTACCCGGTTGTCGGGGTCACGCAGATCTTTGCGGAACACCTGGATGTTCTGGGCGGTTCGCTCGATGCTGTTGCGGCTGATCTGCTGGGAGTCATCGACGACGCCACAGAGCGGGTCTTGGCGTTTTCACCACAGCCGCCCCAAGCACAGAGCCGCCTGCCTGAGCACACAGACTTCGTTGAAACAGGGGCAACCCTGGAGCGCAATATCCGAGTAGGCGCTAAAACTGCGTGCAGTCTGCTGGAAGTCAGCTTCCCAGACCGGAAGCAGGCAGCCCTGCCGAATGCCGAAGAGCTCGCAGAAAAGCTGATTCTGCCCGGCCGCGCGTCCCTGCACACGGTCAGTGGGGCGCAGTGGTGCATCGACACGTCCATCAGCCCGGAAGGTGTGGCTGATATTCGTGCTCGCGCCGAAGGGATCCTGCGTCCCGGTTTTCGGGTGCTGGCTGCATTTCCGGATGTCAAAGACGTCGAAGGCTGCATAGCCGAACTTGAGGGGCTGCCCGTGACATTCGTCGGTGCGGGCCGCGAATACCTCAACTACAGCCGATCACAGGCCGACACAACAACCCAGCAAGCAGTGCATAACGCCCAGGCCGCCGGCAGTGATGTGCTGGCGGTGGGCACGCAGTCCTTCGCCGGGGAACTGCTGGAAATCCTCGAAGCCGACACTGACCGCTGGTGGTGAGGAAGCCCGATCAGTCGTCGTCGACGACCTCGCCCTCGATCACCTGGGGGCCTTCACCTCGGCCGTTCCTGCCGCCTCGACCACCCGGGCCGCCGATCCGACCGGAAGCCGACCACCCCTGAGCCTGCCCGTTCTGCGTGCGGAAGGCGCGGAAAGTCGTGGTGATCCGGCGGGCCAGCATCAAGCTGAGAACACCGTAGATGGCCAGCAGGAACGCGGCCAGGTACATGCCGATCGTGATGGTGTCAGCCGGGAAGACGGGCATGAGGAAACCGGCGAAGACCGCGGAAATGCCGAGCACCAGACCCAACCACCACGAGCGCACACCCAGGCTGCGCATGAGAACAGACACAAGGATGACACCCGCGCCGAACAGAACGGCCCCAATGCTCATAACCACCACGAGGAAGCCCAGAAGAGCATTGGGTGCCGCCAGAATCAGAATGCCGAGCAGCGCCGACAGGATCGTATGCCCCAAAGCCAGACCGGACTTGCGGCGCACTGAGGCGATCAGCGCGAGCGCGGCATCAGCCAAGAACCAGAAGCCCACCAGGTAGGAGAACACCACGGCACTGTGGCCTGGCCACACCACCAGAAGAATCGAAGCAATGAGCGCGAAGACGCCCTGCAGAACTAAGAACAGGTTGATCGGTCGGACTGCCACGGTAGATCCCTTCCTCACACAGCAATGTCCAAAAGCGCCTGACCGGCAGGGTAGGCGCCGACTGCGGCCGGGAGTTCCCCCGGTCGTCCCGACAGGTACACGTGCCGTAGCCGGCCGGCGGGCTGAGCCTCGGGACTGGGGTTCAGTCCCAGTCGGTGCAGCGTCTGCTGGGCAACGGCGCCGTGCGAATCGTACAGCTGCCTGATACCCGGGCGGGCGGCGCGAATGACGTCTGCCACCAGGCCGTAGTGAGTGCAGCCGAGCACAATGTCGGTAATGCCTTCGGGGGTGTCGGCCATTGCCTGGGCAACTGCCGCGCGAATGCTCACGGGGTCAGCCGCATCAATGGCCTGCGCCAGTCCGAAGGCCGCTGTTTGGTGAACGTCAAGACCGGCCGCAAACTTCCCGATCAGCTCATTTTGGTACTCACTGTTGGTGGTTGCCGGGGTTGCCCACACGGCAAACGGCCGGCCGGCTTCCGCGGCGGGCTTGATGGCCGGGACGGTGCCGATGATTGGGATCTTGAACTCTTTGCGCAGGGCCGGCAGCGCATTGACCGAGGCGGTGTTGCAGGCCACGACGATCGCATCAGGTTCGTGCTGGGCCAGCGTGCGGGCTGAAAACAGTGCGCGTTTGGTGACATCAGCACCCGACAGGCGGCCGTAGGGGGCGAAGTCCGGGTCCATGGCAAGTACGAGGTCCGCCTGCGGGGCGGCCCGGTGGATGGCGTGGGCGAATGCCGTGAGGCCCAAGCCGGAATCGAAGACGCCGATGGTGGTCATAGCCGCAGCTTTCTGGGTCGAGGTGTCAGCGAGTACGGGTTGTTCTGCGCTGTTCCGGCGGGGCTTTCTGGGTCGGGGCCGGCTGGGATGGATGCGCCGGCTGGGCTGGCGGCCGCGGTGCCGCTGGGGCCCGCGGGTCCGGTCGGTCCGGCTGCTCCCGCGTGGCTGCCCGAGGTGCCGAGGCCTGCGGGTGTTGTCCGGTGCGGAGTTCTGGGGGCGGGCGGGGTGAAGCGGCGCATCTGCTTAAAGTGCGCCTCTGTGAGCCCCGTGCTGTATTCCGGGGCGATCATGAGCAGGCGATCGCCGAAAAGCGTCGTGAAGTGCTCCAGGGTGGTGGTGTGGACGAGGTCGTCGTCAATCCAAATGGCGCGGTCGTCGGGATTGTCGCGCAGGAACTTTTCGACCGCTTTGGCTTTCCACCACGTGTGTGGGTCGTCGGCGTAGTAGTTGAATGACGAATCCGGCATGGCTTCGACCGCGTAGCGGCGCGTGAATCCGAGCTTCGGTTCGATTTCTTCCGTGCATAGGCGCGACCACGTGGACAGCCACACCAGCTGGGCGTAGCGGCGGCGCACAAAGCGCTCCATGAGCTGCACAATGTGCGGTCGGTAGTGCAGTTCGTAGTTCCAAGCGTGAACAGCCCGACGCTTTTCCCGTTTGAACCGGGGTTCCGGCACGGGATAGGAGTTGAGAACGCCGTCGACGTCGAGAAAAATCCGCACGGGCGACTGGGCTTGGACCATAAGTTCATGGTAGCCGTCGCCTTTGATTGAGCAGACATCGTTACAGAAATATCTGTTGACCAAAGCCCTGATGACGATAAAGTACAGGTTCACGGCTCTCAGTGGACTCTCAGCCAAGCGGTTGATTGATTGACGGGATTATCAGAGTAGATAGATGCCGTCGCCAGTGAGTGCGGTGCGAACAGAAAGTTGCTGTCAACGGAGACTAAGGAACATCATGCTGAAACGTTTGCGCTCGACGGCTGTCGCTGCAGCAGTCGCCTCAATAGCTCTGGTCGCCTCTGGCTGTGCCGGCGGTGGCGGAGAAAAAGGCACGGACATTCTGACAATTGCAACCGGCGGTTCTTCCGGCGTCTACTACCAGGTGGGCGCTGGATACGCGAAGCTTCTCAAAGACACGCTGGACTCTGATACAACCGTCCAAGCTACCGGCGCGTCGGTTGAAAACCTGACGCTTATTGAAGACGGCAACGCCGAAATCGCATTCACGCAGGCTGACGCAGTCGACCAGGCACTCAAGGGCGAAGGCCCGTTCGAAGACAAGCAGATCGACGAGATCCAGGCTATTGGTGCACTGTACGACCAGTACATCCAGGTGGTCACCACGGAGAAGACCGGGATCAAGTCTTTTGATGACCTCAAAGGCAAGCGCATTTCGGTCGGCGACGCGAACTCCGGTGTGGAGCTGAACGCTCGTTCTGTGGTCAAGGCTTACGGCTACACCTATGACGACTTCAAAGTTGACTATCTTTCGTACGGAGATGCCATCGACGCAATGAAGAACGGTCAGTTGGACGCCGCTTTCTTCACTTCCGGTATTCCGAATTCGGCAGTCAGCGACCTTGCTACAACTGAGAAAGTAGTTGTGCTGCCTCTGGATGGTGACGGCGCGAAGACTCTGCTCGAAGAACACGACTACCTGGGTGAAGCCACTATCCCGGCTGATACCTACAACTCTGCGGAAGACATCAAGACCCTGACGATTCCGAACCTCCTGGTTGCCAGCCCTGAACTCACAGAGGAAGCTGGCTATGAAATCACGAAGGTGTTCTACGACAACTTGGACAAGCTCGAGTCGTCGCACAGCTCTGTCGCGGATATCGACCGGGACACCGCTGCTGACGTCAAAGTGACCGACCTTCACCCCGGGGCCAAGAAGTACTTCGAAGAAGAGGGACTTCTGTAAATCTCTCATGGCCAGCCGCAAACCGCCGCCCAGCAGCAAGCGGACGGTGACCCGCCGTGCGCTGCTGGGCGCGGGGCTCGGTTCGGCCGCAGCGCTGATACTGGCGGCCGATGTTCCGGCCCGCTGCCTTGTGGTCAGTTCTGTCCGACCGGAGAAGCAGAACTTCTATCACGTGCCCATCAGCGATGGCGACAAAATCACGCTTCGGTGGATCCACTCGGTAGATCACAACCCGTGGGTGGAGCACTATTTCGTCCAGGGGCGCGAGCTTCGGCTGGACTGCATTGAACTTCGGACGATGGGAGCGGGGACCCCGTCGTCTGCGCCGCGAGTGTACAGAGCCGGCGAATCGCTGCACATGTGCGGTTTTGATCGGCTGTACGACTCCCTCAACTGGATACATTCCCACGACGTCGCACACACAGTGACAATCCGCCGACAGCAGGGAACCGGGTGGTCTTCGGACGTTATCGAGACCGAAGATCTTCCTCATCGAGCTTCGATCACCCTTCGCGTTCTCTGAACGAGGCGTCCTTTTCGGGCAGTTCGCGTTCGGCGTTCACCGCCCTTCAATCTTGGAGATCTCATGAATTCGACAGCAAAACCGAAGTCTGTTTCCGATGGTGATGGCCTGCGCCCCGATGGGGAAGTCGCCGAAGAAACACAAGAGCTGCTGGAAGATTTGGACCGAGAATCGCGTACTCGGCCCTATCAGGACACGTGGTTGAAGATCCCGGTTCTCGTTGCCGGGGTTGTGCTGTCGCTCTACCACATGTACATCGCGCTGTTCTCCGGCCCGCCGCAGCTGGTGCACCGTGCAATCCACGTCTCTGCCATCCTGGTGCTGTGCTTTGCGCTGTACCGCCCCACGCGCAAGCAGGGCAAGCCGACAGTTCCCTGGTATGACTGGGTGTTTGTCGCGATTTCAGCGTCGATCGCGATGTACATCGCACCGAAGTACAGCGAAATCGTTTCCGCCGGTGGTCGTTTTGACACGATCGACGTTGTATTCGGCGCACTTCTTGTCTTTGTGGTTCTGGAAGCGGCACGCCGACTCACCGGCTGGGCTCTGCCCGTTCTTGCGGTGCTGTTCATCGTGTACGGAATCTACGGCCGGTATATGCCCGGGGCTTTTAAGCACCGCGGCTACGACCTCGACCGCATCCTCAACTTCATGCTGTCGACGAACGAGGGCGTTTTCTCCACTGCCATCGGCGTTTCGTCTACCTACATTTTCCTGTTCATCCTTTTCGGCGCAGTTTTGGCAAAGTCCGGTATGGGCGAGTTCTTCAATAACCTCGCGATGGCGATAGCCGGTCAAACCCGTGGCGGTCCCGCCAAGGTGTCGGTGATTGCCTCAGGCTTCCTCGGATCGATCAACGGTTCGGCGATCGCCAATGTTGTGACAACGGGTGCGTTCACTATTCCGCTTATGAAGCGCATCGGCTATCGCCCCAACTTCGCGGGCGCAGTTGAAGCGTCGGCTTCTGTCGGCGGGCAGCTGCTTCCGCCGATCATGGGAGCGGCGGCGTTCATCATGGCCGAAACTCTGGGTGTTCCCTATCAGCAGATCGCACTCGTGGCAATCGTTCCCGCGCTGCTGTACTACCTCGGCGTTATTGTCCAGGTGCACCTGAGAGCCACCCGTGACGGTTTGCAGGGAATTTCGAAAGACAACATTCCCGCTGTCCTCAGCGTGCTGAAGGAGCGCGGTCACCTGCTGATTCCGCTGGCTTACCTGCTGTTCATGCTGTTCTTCTCGGGCCGAACGATTCTCTTCTCGGCCGTCACAACGGTCATCGTCACGATCATCGTGGCCCAGCTGCGCAAGAGCACGCGGATGTCCATTATGAACATCCTTGAGTCCCTGCGCGATGGTGCGATCACAGCTGTTTCTGTTGCTGTCGCCTGCGCGTGCGTCGGGATCATCGTCGGGATTGCGACCCTGACGGGACTGGGCGTCAAACTCGCCGGAGCGATCGTCGCCATCGGCGGGGGCCTCCTGCTGCCTACGCTCATCATGACGGCGTTGGCCTGCATCATCCTCGGAATGGGCCTTCCGTCTATTCCGGCCTACATCATCACGGCGACCATGGCTGCCCCAGCTCTGGGCCAGATCGGTGTGGAACCTCTGGTTGCGCACCTGTTCGTGTTCTACTTCGGCCTGTTCGCCAACATCACACCACCGGTGGCGCTGGCAGCCTTCGCCGGAGCCGGCTTGGCTGGGGGCGATCCGATGAAGACCGGTTTCGCGGCAATGAAACTTGCGGTGGCCGGCTACATCGTTCCCTTCGTCTTCGTATACAACCCTGGCCTGCTGTGGCAGGAGGTCGCAATTCCCGAAGCGCTGTGGATCACGGTTACGGCAACCATCGGCGTTCTGGTGCTCGCCGTTGCCGCGGAGGGGATGTTCATGGTCCGAGTTCCGATCATCGTGCGACTCATCATGGCCTCCGGCGCAATCCTGCTCATTGTGCCCGGTTCGATGACAGACATCGTCGCGTTTGGGATTCTCGGCGTCGGTTTTGCCATCCAGCTGGCGCTTGCAGCCAGGAAGCAGAGGTTGAGCATTCGCAGTATCTGACGAAACCCCGGAGGGAAGTCAACGATGTTTAAGCAGAACTTCGGAGTGATCGGCGGGGGAATCATCGGCGCTGCCGTTGCACGGGAGCTGACGCAGCGCTTTCCCGGTGCTTCTGTCACCGTGCTCGACAAGGAGCAGTCCGCCGCTGAGCACCAAACCGGCCACAATTCCGGGGTGGTCCACGCGGGTCTCTACTACGATCCGGGCAGCTTGAAGGCACGCCTGTGTCGCCGAGGCGTCAACCTCATTCGCGACTATGCGCTCGACCGCGGCTTGCCGTACGAGGAGTGCGGCAAACTCGTCGTCGCATTGAACGAGACTGAAGAATCCCGCCTCGCTGCGATCCATGAGCGGGCCGTCGCAAACGGGGTTCCCGGCATTGAGCTGATCGGTCCCGATGGGATTCGCGATGTCGAACCGAACGCGGTTGGCCGTTTGGCGCTGCGCTCGCCGCAGACGGCCATCATCGACTACGCCGCAGTTGCACGCTCGCTGCTTGACGATGTGGAGCAAGCGGGTGGACAGCTGGTCTTCGGGGCAGAGGTCACGGACATTGCCAACGCAGATGACAGCTGCTCAGTCGTGACGTGCTGCGGCGAAGAAGAGCAGACGTTCGTCTTCGACCACGTGGTCGTGTGCGCTGGTCTGCAGTCCGACAGGGTCGCCAAGCTGGCCGGCGGTGCTGATTATCCCAAGATCGTGCCGTTCTTCGGCCAGTACTCGCGCCTGTCGCCCGAGTACAGGACGATTCTCAATGGACTCGTCTACCCGGTTCCGGACCCCGCCTACCCCTTTCTCGGGGTGCATCTGACTAAACGCGTAGACGGCGAAATGCTGGTGGGGCCGAACGCCTTTCTGTCCTTCGGCCGCGAAAACTACAGCGGTCGTCGAATCGGCTTTTCGGACAGTTTCGCGGTAGCTGCGGACCCTGGCTTTTGGCGGTTCGCCAGTCGCAATGTCAAAGCCGCGGTGCGTGAGCTCAGCGGCGTGATTTCCCGCCAAAAGTTTCTTGTGGGTGCGGAGCAGTATGTGCCCAGTCTGCGAGGCGCTGCATCGACCCCGATCACCCGCGGTATCCGTGCGCAGGCCATGGACCGCAGGGGAAACTTGGTCGATGATTTCGTGATCGAAAGAATCGGGGGTGCGACCCTGGTTCGGAACGCTCCCTCGCCTGGCGCAACCTCGTCCTTGGCTATTGCGGAGTACTTGGTGGACGGCATTGACCTGCGGGGGTGAGACTGCCTTACGCCTGCTCCCGCAGACAGCCCCGCCGTCGGCGTCTACGGTGTCGTCGTCAGCACGGGAACATCGGAGTCCAGCAGAATCCGCTGTGCCTGAGAGCCCAGAATGAACTTGCCGATCGCGCTGCGCTTGCGCAGGCCGATCACAATCATGCTGGCATCGTTTTCTTTGGCACACCGGTTGAGGGTTTCGACCAGATTGTCTTCGTGTTCCGGCTGCAGAACTTCAGCCTCGACCCCGGCTTTGCGGGCCTGCTCTTCCAGGGCCGCTGCTTCAGAAGCATCGAGGGTTGTCACTTCGCTTGCCGCACCCAGCCGCGGGGAGTTCACCACGAGAGCGCGAACGTCGCGAGCCTTCGCCTCGGCAAAGCCCGCCTTGAGAGCAGCCTGACCTTCGGGGGAGGGGAGATAGCCGATGATGACCGTCATGTGCCCACTGTAACGTGGACTGCATGATCGATCCGCTGCTGGCGCTCGCCCGCGATGCCGCTTTCCTCGGGTGGTCGCGCATGGGCCTATGGGCCTCGAAACTGTCCCGCGCACACATTGAAGCCAAAGACGACCCCAACAACCTCGTCACCGAAGCCGACGCTGAAATCGAAGGCCTGGTGCGCGGTTACTTTGCCCGTTTCCGCCCGCAGGACACGGTCGTGGGCGAAGAATCCGCCGCACCCCTGAACGCTCACGAGGTGGAGGACGGTTCCGCTCTTCTGTCCGGTCTTGTGGTTCCGACCCTGGCAGAAGACGCGGAGTTTGCCACGCGCCTGCGTGAGATCGAACCACTGGAATGGCACGTCGACCCGATCGACGGAACCGTCAACTTCGTGCGCGGACTGCCCGCCTACTGCATCTCTTTGGGTGCTCGTCGCCCCGACGACTGCCATCCGGCTGAAGGGCAGTGGGAAATCGGCTTCGTCGCAGCTCCCGTCCTGGACACCGTCTGGTACGCCCGCGCAGGTGCTGGGGCTTGGGTGCGCACAGGACTGCCGCAAGAAGCAGAACTGACGACCGGCGCCTCGGCGACCAGAA
Source organism: Brevibacterium sp. HMSC08F02 (assembly GCF_001807555.1). Taxonomy (NCBI): domain Bacteria; kingdom Bacillati; phylum Actinomycetota; class Actinomycetes; order Micrococcales; family Brevibacteriaceae; genus Brevibacterium; species Brevibacterium sp. HMSC08F02. The sequence goes on from NZ_KV789354.1 coordinate 66,949, forward strand.
TCAGCGGAACCCCGGCGGGACTGCCGGGAGCAGTTGCTGCGACCGGCTTCGGCTATGCGCCCCAAAGGCGCGCAGAGCAGGTCAGCAGGCTCAGCCCCGTGCTGCAGGAGTTCGACGACGTCCGCCGCATGGGCTCCGCCGCAATCGACGTCTGCCTAGCGGCGGAAGGAAAGGTCAACGCCTACTTCGAACGCGGATTGGGTGTTTACGACTGGGCCGGGGGAGCGGTTATCGCCCGCGAAGCCGGCCTGCACGTACAGCTGCCCACCGACCGCAGCGAACCTGTGATCATCGCCGACACCGCCGAACGCATGGAATTCCTGCGCCGGCACGCGTAAGGGATCGCGCGGCAGGGACAGCCCGGCAGTGTTTGCGCAGAGTTGATTGCGCGTTGGTTGGTCAGTAGTACACGGCCAGCGGGCCGTGCGGGCCGTCGACAACCTGGACGGGAGTGTTGAACACGCGCGTGAGGATCTCGCTTCGCATGATCTCCTCCGGCGTGCCGAATTCGACGACCTGGCCCTCTTTGACAGCGCAGATGCTGTCCGCGTACGCGGCTGCGAAATTGATGTCGTGCAGCACGATGACAACCGTGCGGCCCAGTTCATTGGCCACGCGGCGCAGGTGGCGCATCATGATGACCGAGTGCTGCATATCGAGGTTGTTCAGCGGTTCATCCAGCAGGACGTAGTCCGTTTCCTGCGCCAACACCATCGCCACATAGGCCCGCTGGCGCTGACCGCCGGAAAGCTCATCGAGGTAGCGGCCTTCTAAACGGCTGAGTCCCAAGAAGTCGATGGCTTCGCTGATCGCGGTTTCGTCCTGCGGAGTCAAGCGGCCCTTGGAGTGGGGAAAGCGTCCGAAGCCCACCAGCTGACGGACAGTCAGCCGCGTGACGAAGTGGTTCTCCTGGCGCAGGATCGACACGACCTTCGCCAGTTCGTCGCTCTTGGTGGTCGTCACATCGTGGCCGCCAACCGTAATGTGGCCGGAGTCCATGGCCATGAGCCGGCCGATCATCGTCAGCAGGGTTGACTTGCCCGCCCCGTTGGGGCCGACGAGTGCCGTAATGCCCTGCGCCGGAATCTCCAGGTCGACCGGACCGATGCAGACGTCATCAGCGTAATTCCGCGCGACGTCGGACAGGTTGATCACAGGCGCCCCTTTCGGAGGATGTAGACGAGGAAGAACGTGCCGCCGACGACTTCCATGATGATGCCCACACTGCCTTCGGCGTAGAACAGGTTCTTCAGAACAAAGTGCGAACCGGCCAGAATCACGTAGCCGACGAGCACACCCATGGGGAACAGCAGACGGTGGTCAAAGGTGTCCGCCAGCTGGTAGGTGATCATCGCGGTCAGAAAGCCGAAGAACGTCATCGGGCCGACCAGTGCGGTGGAAATCGCCATGAGAACGGCGATCATCAGCAATGAGCCGATCAGCAGCCGCTTGTGGTCGAGCCCCAGGTTCACGGCGGCTTCCCGGCCGAGAGCCATGAGGTTGAGCTTGCGGCTGATGAACCACAGCCCGCCGCCGGCCAGCACCATCAGGGGCAGAACGTACGGCAGGTAGCGCGCGTCGGCGTTGGCGATCGAGCCGATGAGCCGAGCAGTGAGGACATCGAACTCACTCGGAGTCAGCAGTCGCTGCATAAAGGTGGACAGAGCGCCCAAACCGCCGCCCAGCACAAGACCGATGAGCAGGGTGATCTGCAGGTCGTGACCGGAAACATCGCGCTTGCCGCCGAAACCGCCCAACAGCCACCCGTAGAGCAGGCCTGACATGGCGGTCATGATGGCAACCTGGGCTAAGAACGGCACGGCTCCGGTCAGCGCGGCCGTGCCGCTGGCGCCGAGGAAGAACACCGCAGCGGTCTGCACGAGCCGGTACAGGGATTCGAAGCCCATGATCGACGGGGTGAGAATGCGGTTGTTCGTCACCGTCTGGAAGGCAATCGTTGCGGTGGACTGTGCGAACGCCACGACGGCAATGATGACCAGGGTGGAGGCGCGCAGCTTTGAAATGGCCCAGAAGCCCGGGTGGCTCATGGGGACGGGGCTTTTCCATGCGAGCGTGGCAGCCGTGATCGCAACGGCGAGCACGGCCAGTCCGATCATCATCATCCAGTAGCGGCGCTTCTTTGCCTTGGTGGGAAGAGCGCCGGAAAAGCGTTCGGGGGCCGCTCGTAGGGAGTCGGCGACCAGGCACTCCTCAAACAGGATGGGGTGACCGGCGGGAAGGCGCTCATTGGCCGAAACCCGCGGAGGCAGGGAGCGGGGAGTGTCAGACACGAGACTTCTTCCTCAGCAGGAGAGCGATGAACACGACCGAGCCGACAACGCCCAGGATCAGGCTGACCGGAACTTCGAACGGGGCGATGATGATCCGCCCGATGATGTCAGACACGGTCACGGCGGCAATGCCCATGAGGGCCACCCACGGAAGATTGGAGCGCAGGTCGTCGCCGCGGAACATAGACACGATATTCGGGACCACCAGGCCGAGGAAAGGCAGGTTGCCGACGACGACCGTGACGACACCGGTCGCCAGTGCGACGAGCCCCGTGCCCAGCAGGATGACCCGGTTGTAGTTGATGCCGACGTTGACGGCCACGCTTTCGCCCAGCCCTACAACCGTGAAGCGGTCAGCGGCGATGAAGATCGCGACGGCGATTGCGACGACAATCCACAGCGGTTCGTACTGGCCTTTCAGCACCGAGGTGAAAGAGCCGGCAAACCAGATGCCGAGGCTCTGCAGCATGTCGGTTGCCAGGGCGATGTAGGTGGAGACCGCGCCGACGACCGCGCCGAGCATGAGCCCGACGATCGGCACGATGACGGACGAGCGCAGAGTCACTTGGCGCAGGAACGCGAAGAAGATGAGCGTTCCGATGAAGCTCATGATGATCGCCCCGGCCATCTTGACCAGCAGTCCAGAATCGGGGGCGATGATCATAGTGAGCAGCAGCCCGAGCCCCGCCCATTCGGTGGTTCCGGTGGTCGTCGGTTCGACAAAGCGGTTTTGGGTCATGAGCTGCATGACCAGGCCGCACATGGCCATGGCCGCACCGGAGAGCACGAGTGCAATGGTCCGGGGGATGCGCGTGATCGCGAACATTTCGGCACCGCCCTCGCCGAAGATGTCGAAGACGCCGACAAAAAGAGAAGCAACGACCAGCGCCGCAGTCAAGGCGACTGCGGCGCCGAATCGCCACGTGAGCAGGGCGGGGCGTGTCACTGCTTGCCGAATTCCTCCGCGAGGTTCTCAAGGGCCTCGGTGTAGGTCTGGATGGATTCGTTGACGTAGGTGTCTTCCGGCATGTACAGCACGTGGCCTTCCTTGATGGCGGTCACGTTCTTGAGTGCAGCGGAGTTCGAAACGACGTCCTTTGCCGGGTGGTACTTTTCGCCGTCCTTCATGGTGATGGCGGCATCGCGGTCCATGACGATGATCCAGTCAGGGTTGGACTTGGCGATTGCTTCGACGCTGACGTCATCGCCTTCGTGGTCTTCCGAGGCATCCGGAACGTCAAGGGCGGGCTTCAGGCCGACCATGTCGAACAGCGGGCCGGCACCGCGGCCCTGGGAGGGAGCGGAGTAGTTGAGGTTGCCGCCGGTGGAGATGAGCCCCATGACGGTTTCGTCCTTGTTGTAGCTGTCCTTGGCTGCCTTTTCGGCGTCCTCGAACTTCTTGACGAGTTCGTCAGCTTCTTTTTCCTTGCCGAAGATTTCGCCCAGAGCGGTGGTCTGGCGCTTGAATTCTTCGTCCAGGGGCTTGCCGTCGCGCGGTTCGAGGTCGACGATCGGGGTGTCTCCGGCGAGTTCCTTGATCTTGTCGGTGTGCTGGGTGAAGCGCTGACCGGTGATGATCACGTCAGGTTCAGCGGCCACGATCGCTTCGAGGTCGGGTTCGCGGTGGTTGCCCAGGTCGACGACAGATTCGTCTTCGCGCAGCTCCAGCGATTTCGGAACAATCTTGCGCGGCGCGGCGACGGGCTTGATGTCCCAGTCTTCAAGCGTCTGGAAGGAGCGGTTGTCCAGGGCGACAACCTTCTTCGGGTTCTTCGGAACCTCGACGGTGCCGTCGTTCGTTTCAATGCTGACGGTTTCAGCGCTGCCGGATTCGCTGTTTTCAGCGGTGCCGGAGCCGCATGCAGCAAGGGTCAGTGCGAGGGAGGTCGCGCCGATGAGTGCGGCGAAGCGTCGTGCAGTCTTCATGCTGTTTCTTTCGTGTATGCGTCGGGAAGTTGAAGATTAGGTAAGGCTTACCTAAAGGGCCCGAACACAGCATAGGGGAAGTATTTGCGAAAGAAAAGTCTAGCTTAATGGCCGGTTCTTTGTCGCACCGCCGTGGGACCTAGACTTGCCGCTATGTCATCACGCCGCCGCCTGTTTCTCGGTGCCCGCTTCCTCACCTTCGAAAAGTCCCAGCCGCAAGCCTCAGCCGTCCTCGTCGAGGGCGAAAAGATCGTCGCCGCAGGAGGCGCCGACGAATTGCGAGCCCACACCGCAGGCGCTGAGACCGTTGACCTCGGCGGAGCCATCGCAATGCCCGGCTTCGTCGACGCCCACATTCACGGTCTTTCGCAGGCACTCGGGGCAGAAGAGCTCAGCCTTTTCGGCACGGAATCCCTCGAACAGGCAATGACGGCGCTGGCCGACTACGCGTCAGGTGTGCCGGATGGCGAATGGATCACCGGCGCTGGCTGGGACTTCACCAAGTGGGGCCTCGACGCACAGCCAGACCGCGCTCACCTCGAGAAAGCCGCACCGAACAACCCCGTGGCCCTGTGGTCGATCGACTACCACACCCTGTGGGTCAACGGGCTCGCCCTCGAAGAGGCCGGTGTTGGCCCACACACCCCCGACCCGCACGACGGCGAGTTCGTCCGCGAACCAGGCGGGAGGCTCACCGGGATCATTCGCGAAGGCGCCGCAGAACTGGTGAAAGCCGCAATCCCAGACCCCTCCGCCTCGGCCGCGGCTGACGCTTTGAAGGTTCAGCAGCGCACGTGGCTTTCCGAAGGCCTCACCGGCCTACACGAAATCGAAGGCGAACTGTCCCGCCGCGCCTGGCTGGAACTCGGTCAGCGCGGCGAACAGGACATTCGCGTGGTCAAATACCTCCGTCCGCAAGAGCTCGCCTGGGCAAAATCCTCCGGCTGGACAACAGGCGAAGGCGACAGTTGGTTCCACCACGGCGGACTCAAGCTTTTCGCTGACGGTGCGCTCGGCTCGCACACGTGCCACATGTCCTCGCCGTTCCCGCCGGCAGACGGTGAAGAAGCCCCTAACTACGGGGCCGAGGTGATCTCGGAAGACGCGCTCACGGACGCCATGATCGAGGCGTACCGGGCTGGGATCGTGCCGATCGTCCACGCCATCGGCGATCAGGCGGTCCACCAGGTGCTCAGCGCCTACGAACGCTCAGCGGGCGAACACAGCGCGGCCGAAAAGCGCCTGGGTCGTACGCTGCGCCGCCGCATTGAGCACTCGCAGTTCGTCCAGCCCGGCGACATTCAGCGTTTTGCCGATCTCGGAGTCATCGCTTCAATGCAGCCGCGCCACTGCATTTCCGACCTTCACCTGCTGGCGCAGATTCCCCTGGATGCCGCACTGGCCGGCTACGCGTGGACGCAGCTGGAAGACGCAGGGGCGGCGCTCGCCTTCGGATCCGATGCGCCAGTGGAGCCGAGCACCCCGTGTGCCGCCGTGTACGCGGCGATGACCAGGGCGGACATCAGCGGTGACAGGTCGAGTGCCTACCAGCCGGAGCGGCGCATGAGCGCCTACCGCGCGATCGCCGCCCACACCTCCGGTGCGGCTTTCGCGGCCGGCAGGGAAAACGTGTCGGGGCGGATTGCTCCGGGTATGGAAGCCGACTTCATCACCGTCGACACCGACCCGCTGGCCCGCGAGGGCGCTGACGGGGCAGTGTCCTTCGAACAGGCTTACCCCGATGATGACGCCCTGTTCGAGCAGGCTGAGGCCATCCGCGATGCCCGCGTCGAAACTGCGGTTGTCGGCGGGCAGGTGCGCTTCAGCCGCTGATCCGCTGGCCCGACCGCAGGGCGAAACAGCCTGTGCTGACTCAGGCGCGCCGATTAAGTATCATGGCTCACGGAAATTGCCGTCATCACGCTCTTCGGGAGAGCCCACGCGAAGCCATCGCGTCGGCGCCGTAGGTGCAATTCCCTCCCCGGGAAACTCTCAGGCCCAGTACTGGAGAGCGGAGGCAACTCTGAAACCGCTGTCGGATTGCGCTCAGTGCGCGACCGCACGGCAACAGAGCGGGGAGGAAGCCGCAGCTGCGCCAGCTGGCCAGCAAGACTCCGACCCAAGGAACGCCTGTGACTTTCGAGAACCGCACCGCTGCCCCGGAAGCCGTTACCGCAGCTCTGTCCCACGTCACCTCCTTCACCGGTGACTCCGAGCGCCCTTTCGCTGACCGCCACATCGGCCCGCGCGCTCACGAAACCGCCGCCATGCTCGAAACGGTCGGCTTTGATTCCCTCGAAGCTCTGGCGCGCGCCGCTGTTCCGGAGAACATCCAGGACGATGGTGTGCAGACCCCTGCCGCTTTATCGGAAGTCGAAATGCTCGCCCACCTGCGTGAGCTCGCCGCGAAGAATGTGCAGAAGACGCAGATGATCGGCCGCGGCTACTACGACACGATCACCCCGACCGTCATCCGCCGCAACCTGGTGGAAAACCCCGCCTGGTACACCGCCTACACGCCCTACCAGCCGGAAATCTCGCAGGGCCGGCTTGAGGGTCTGCTCAACTTCCAGCAGATGGTTCAGGACCTCACCGGCCTCGACATCGCCAACGCGTCGTTGCTGGACGAAGCCACCGCGGTCGCAGAGGCCGTGCTGCTCATGCGCCGCGCCAACAAAAAGGGCTCCTCGGTTGTTCTCGACTCCGAACTGCACCCGCAGACCATCGCGATCATCCGCGCCCGCGCCAAGGCCATGGACTTTCAGGTGCAGATCGCTGACCTGTCCCAGGGCCTGATCGGCGAAGACGTGTTCGGCATCGTCTGTGCGCAGCCGGGCACCTCGGGTGCCGTGCGCGACTTCACCGACGCCGTACGAGGTGCCAAGGAGCGTTCCGCAATGGTCACCTTCGTGTGTGACCTCCTTGCTCTGACGATGCTGCGCACCCCCGCTCAGCAGGGTGCCGACATTGCCGTCGGCTCGGCTCAGCGCTTCGGCGTTCCGCTGTTCTTCGGCGGTCCGCACGCCGGCTTCATGGCGGTGACCGAAAAGCTCAAGCGGCAGATCCCCGGCCGCCTGGTGGGCGTGTCTAAGGACGCTGACGGCAAGCCCGGCTACCGCCTGGCCCTGCAGACCCGCGAACAGCACATCCGCCGCGAAAAGGCCACCTCGAACATCTGCACCGCCCAGGCGCTGCTGGCCAATGTCGCATCCATGTACGCCGTGTACCACGGTCCCGTGGGTCTTGCGAAGATCGCCAGCCGCATCCACCGCCTGGCCGTGGCCTTCGCCGACAAGCTCGATGGCAGCCTCGAATCTGTGTCTGAGAGCTTCTTCGACACCGTTGCGGTGCGCGTGCCGGACGCTGACGCGGCAGTCGCCGCAGCCTGCGAAGCCGGCATCAACATCCTGCGGATCGATGACACCCACGTGGGTGTGAGCTTCGGCGAACCGCACACGGTTGCCGACGCCAACACGCTCCTGGAAGCCCTCGGCGCTGCCGGCCGCATCGACGAAGAAGAATTCGAAGCAGCCGGCACCGGCGCCTTCGGTCCGGCAGCTGTTCCCGCACCCCGCGTGCCGGAAGCTCTGCAGCGCAACACGCACTTCCTCACCCACCCGGTGTTCAACACCTACGGTTCCGAAACCCTCATGATGCGCTACCTGCGCACGCTGGCAGACCGCGACCTCGCGCTGGACCGCACCATGATCCCGCTGGGCTCGTGCACCATGAAGCTCAACGCGGCAGCCGAAATGGAAGCCATCACCTGGCCCGGCTTCGCATCCATCCACCCGCTGGCACCGGAAGACCAGACCGCCGGCTGGCGCGAACTGATCGACAACATCGAAGAGCTGCTGGCCGAAGTCACCGGCTATGACGTCGTGTCGATCCAGCCCAACGCCGGTTCGCAGGGTGAGCTCGCTGGCCTGCTGGCCATCCGCGGCTACCACGTGTCCAACGGTCAGCCTGAGCGCACCGTCATGCTGGTGCCCAGCTCCGCCCACGGAACCAACGCCGCATCGGCCATCCTCGCAGGGCTGAAGGTGGTCGTCGTGAAGTCCGCAGAAGACGGCTCAATCGACCTTGAAGACCTCGACGCCAAGATTGAAAAGTACCGCGATGTGCTCGCCGGCATCATGATCACCTACCCGTCCACCCACGGCGTGTACGAAGCCGATGTGCGCCGCGTGTGCTCGTCGATCCACGACGCCGGCGGTCAGGTATACATCGACGGTGCGAACATGAACGCGCTCGTCGGCGTGGCCAAGCCCGGTCAGTTCGGCGGCGACGTCAGCCACCTCAACCTGCACAAAACCTTCACCATCCCGCACGGCGGCGGCGGCCCCGGTGTGGGCCCGGTCGCAGCCCGCGAACACCTCCGCCCCTTCATGCCCGGTGATTCCAGCGACAGCCGCGCTGTCAGCGGCGAAGAGGACTACACCTCGCTGCCGATCTCCCAGGCCAAGTACGGCTCCGCCGGCGTCCTGCCGATCTCGTACGCCTACCTCAAGATGATGGGCCCGGACGGACTGCGCGAAGCCACCTATTCCGCGCTGCTGGGAGCCAACTACATCGCGAAGTCGCTCAGCGAGGACTTCCCGACTCTCTACACGGGTGAGAACGGGCTCGTTGCACACGAGTGCATCCTCGACCTGCGCGCCATCACCGCCGAAACCGGAGTGACAGCAGAAGACGTAGCCAAGCGGCTCATCGACTTCGGGTTCCACGCCCCGACCCTGGCGTTCCCCGTGGCCGGCACGCTCATGGTCGAACCGACCGAATCGGAAGACAAGGGTGAACTCGACCGCTTCATCGAAGCGATGAAGACCATCCGCGAAGAAATCCGCGCAATCGGCAGCGAATACACCTACGAAGAGTCGCCGCTGAAGAACGCACCGCACACCGCCACCTGCGTCATGGACGACTGGGACCAGAAATACTCGCGCGAGACCGCGGTCTTCCCCGTGCCCGGTCTGAAGCTGACCAAGTACTTCCCGCCGGTGCGCCGCATCGACGGTGCCTACGGCGACCGCAACCTGGTCTGCGAATGCCCGCCGCCAGAAGCCTTCGACATCGAATCGGCCGACGCCGAAGCCTGACAGAGGAGACCCCATGACCAAGCAGACGCCCCTTCACCAGATCAACGCTGAACTCGGCGCGAACTTCACCGACTTCGGCGGCTGGGACATGCCGCTCAAATACGGCTCCGAACTCGCCGAACACCGTGCCGTCCGCGAATTCGCCGGCATCTTCGACCTGTCCCACATGGGCGAAGTCCGCGTCACCGGCGCCGATGCGGCCGCCTTCATGGACTACGCGCTCCTGTCGCGCTACTCCATCATGAAGAACGGCAAGGCAAAGTACGGCGTCATCATCGACGAGGCCGGTGGCATCCTCGATGACGTCATCACCTACCGACTGGGCGATGACGAATTCCTCATCGTGCCCAACGCCGGCAACACGCCGGCCGTCGTGGCCGCACTCGAAGACCGCGCCGAAAAGGCCAAGGCAGCCGGCGCTGCCGCGGACTTCGAAGTGCGCAGCGAATCCGACGACACCGCACTCATCGCCGTGCAGGGCCCGAAGTCCGAGGAAATCCTGCTGGCGGCCGTGTGCGGCAGCACCGAGTGCGACAACCGCGAAGACTGCACCAAGATCAAAGACCTCGAATACTACGCGTGGACGTTCATCACGGTCGACGGCGTGGAGGTATTCCTGGCCCGCACCGGCTACACCGGCGAAGACGGCTTCGAGCTGTACATCAAGAACGCCGACGCCGAAGCCCTGTGGAACCGCCTGATGAGCATCAACGAAGCCGAATTCGACGGTGCCGCACTGCCGTGCGGACTGGCATCGCGCGACTCCCTGCGCCTGGAAGCGGGCATGCCGCTCTACGGCAACGAACTGACGCGCGAAACCACGCCGTTTGACGCGGGCTTCGGCGGCATGGTCCGCGGAGCGCTCAAGAACAAGGGCGACTTCTACGGTCGCGAAACAATGCAGAAGCTGGGCGACGCCGACCAGGCCGAGGGCACACCGCGCAAACTCGTCGGACTGTCGTCGGAAGGCCGCCGTGCCGCACGCGCCGGTGCTGGCGTTTTCGTTGACGGCGCCGAAGTCGGCGTCATCACCTCCGGCCAGCCGTCGCCCACCCTGGGCCACCCCATCGCCCTGGCCTACCTCGACACGGCACATGCCGAACCCGGCACCGCGGTGACCGTCGACATCCGCGGAAAGTCCTACGACTTCAGCGTCGTCGAAACACCCTTCTACAACAGCGGTGCCCACTGATACCCGCTTTGTGTACCGCTGACATCCCTTTAGACACCCGCCCGCAGACCACCTGATTGAGAGGAACCCACAATGGCTGAACTGCCCCCGCTGCCGGAGAACTACTCGTACTCGGCAGAACACGAATGGATCAACGCCACCGGCGATAACATCGTCGGCACCACCGTCCGCGTCGGCATCACTGCAGTAGCCGCTGACGCTCTCGGCGAAGTCGTCTTCGCAGACCTCCCCGAAGTCGGCGACACCGTCACCGCCGGTGAAGTCTGCGGTGAAGTCGAATCGACCAAGTCGGTTTCCGACCTCTACTGCCCCGTTTCAGGCGAAGTGACGGCCGTCAACGAAGACGTCGACGACAACCCGTCGCTGTTGAACTCCGATCCCTACGCTGAAGGCTGGCTGTTCGAAGTCTCCGTCACCGAGGTCGGCGACATCATGGATGCCGCCGCCTACGGAGAAGCAAACCACGTCTGATCCACCCACCTGGTCGCCCGGACCGGACCCCCTCCCGGTCCGGGCACGCATCCCCACCCCCTCGCCCACCTCGGGCATCCCCCGTCACCACCTTGGCCGTGCAGCGTCGCACAACAGGAGGAAACATGACCGTCAGCGTTTTTGATCTGTTCAAAGTGGGCGTCGGCCCATCGTCATCCCACACAGTCGGCCCCATGCGGGCGGCCGCGCGCTTCGTGCAGCTGGTCGGAGACAGACAGCCCGCAGCGCTCGCAGTCGACGTTTTCGGGTCACTTGCCGCAACGGGAGCCGGTCACCGCACATTCGATGCGATCCTCGCGGGCCTCGAAGGCTGCGAACCCGACCGCATCCAGCCGGATGACTTCGCAGAGCGCACCGAGCGGATCGAAAAGACGGGCGTGCTGCGGTTCGGTGACAAGTGGGACATCGAGTTCAGCGAAAAAGACATGGTCAAACGCCCCCTGACCGTGCTCGACCACCACACCAACGCGCTGACCATTCAGGCAAAGGACGCCGACGGCGGCGTGATTGCCGAAGAAACCTACTACTCCGTCGGCGGTGGTTTCGTCGTCAGCCAGTCCGAACTCGACGGCGGCCTCCAAGAAGAAGCGGAAGAGGAGCGAGCAGAAGCCCCCTATCCCTTCACCTCGGGAGCGGAACTCGTTGAACAGTGCCGCACATCCGGTCTCGAGGTGTGGCAGGTGATGCTGGAGAACGAAAAGGCCCACCGCAGCGAAGAGGAGATCCGCACGGGACTGCTGCACATCTACTCCGTCATGGAGGAGTGCGAGCGGAACTCCGTGGCCCGCGACGGCATTCTGCCCGGCGGCCTCAACGTGCACAGGCGCGCGCACAAGTGGCACCAGCGCCTGCTGCAGGAAGACCCCGAACGCAGGCCCGAGTACTACCAGGAATGGGTCAACCTCGTAGCGCTGGCCGTCAACGAAGAGAACGCCAGCGCCGGCCGGGTGGTCACCGCGCCGACCAACGGAGCCGCCGGCATCATCCCGGCTGTCATGTTCTACGCCTTGAACTACGTGCGCGGCGTAGAAGGCGGAGCCCGCCACGGCGGCATCAACTCCGAAATCTCGATGAGCCGGGACGAGGCGATCGTCCGCTTCATGCTGACCGCCGGGGCAATCGGTGTGCTGTACAAGGAGCGCGCCTCGATCTCCGGTGCCGAAGTCGGCTGCCAGGGCGAGGTGGGGTCAGCTTCCTCAATGGCCGCCGCCGGTCTTGCCGCGGTACTCGGCGGAGGCGTCATGCAGGTTGAAAACGCCGCTGAAATCGCCATGGAACACAACCTGGGACTCACGTGCGACCCGATCAACGGGCTCGTGCAGATCCCCTGCATTGAGCGCAACGCCATCGCTTCGGGCAAGGCGATCAACGCCGCGAAAATGGCCATGTGGGGCGACGGAACGCACCGCGTGTCCCTCGACGAAGTCATCGCCACGATGAAGGCCACCGGCGAGGACATGATGGACAAGTACAAGGAAACCGCCATGGGAGGCCTCGCCGTCAACGTCGTTGAGTGTTGATGGCTGGGCTGGATTGGCCGCCGGTTGGCGCTGGTCTCACGCTTTAATGCGTTTTTGCGGGTTAATGCAGCGCATTAAAGCGTGAATCTGCATGAGCGCGTGATTCTGCGCGGCTAGGCTGCCGGGGCACAATAGGGTGTTGGTTTTTGGTGTCGAGGTGCCGGCTGGCTCGGGAGGGCGACTGTTATGCCAGGTAAGACGACTGGTGACGCTGTGGGCGACGACGTCTATCGCTCGAAGCTCAGTGTCGTCACGGCTGGTGCTCTCATCCTCGCTGCGGGAATCTTTTTGCTCGATGCTCTGCTGCGCGGAACGCCCGCCCTGTGGCTGATTGCTGGTCCGGCGCTGCTCGCTGTGTGCGTGGCCGCGTGGGCGTTCATCTACAAGCCGTGCATGCGCCTGCGGGATGACCATCTGGTGCTGCGCGGGCCGGTGCGAGAAATCACCGTGCCCTACGCCGCAGTTCGCGATGTTCAGGTCCGGTCCGTTGTAACAGTGACTACCGACGACCGCAGCTATTCAGCGTGGGCGGGGCCGGAGCGCAATCGTCGCTTCACGGGGGATGATGCCGCTCACGATGCCGCGACTCTCATTCGCAGCCGAGCCGCCGACGCCCGCGGCGGTGCTGAAGCGACTGGTGGGGCTGCGTCGGAAGACTCCGACGGTGTGCGCGTGCGCTTCCTCTGGGTGCCGTGGGCTGTGTGCGCGGGGCTTGTTGCGGTGAGTGTTGTCGCTTCCCAGGTGCTGTAAGTCCATTGGGCAACCGGGCCCGGCAACCGGACCCGTCCTTGCCAACAAGCCCGGCCCTCCACCTCGTTGTTCGGCCCGGTGGTGCAGATTTGCGGTGTAATGCGGTTTCACGGGTTAATGCGGCGCATTACGGCGTGATTCTGCATTAAAGCGTGAGTCTGGCACGTAAAGGCTGCGCTTCAACCGCCGGCAGCCCAACCCGCCGCCGCGAGTTTGGCCCTCTGGCAGCCCAACCCGCCGCCGCGAGTTTGGCCCTCTGGCAGCCAGCCCGCAGGTAACCAAGCCGTAGGTTGCCGATAATTCCGTCCCTCCACCTCGTGGTTCGGCCCGGTGGTGCAGATTTGCGGTGTAATGCGTTTTCACGCGTTAATGTGGCGCTTTACGGCGTGATTCTGCATTAAAGCGTGAATCTGGACCGCTAAGGCTGCGCTTTAGCCGCCGGCAGCCCAACCCGCCGCCGCGAGTTTGGCCCTCTGGCAGCCCAACCCGCCGCCGCGAGTTTGGCCCTCTGGCAGCCAGCCCGCAGGTAACCAAGCCGTAGGTTGCCGATAATTCCGTCCCTCCGCCTCGTCGTTCAGCCTTGGGGTGGTGCAGATTTGCGGTGTAATGCGTTTTCAC